>NZ_JBYVMD010000105.1:0-1705 GCF_058145955.1 Pseudomonas sp. A39 | reverse complement strand
CAGGTATTTGGGGGGCCGCCGCCACGCGCCATCCATGGCGCGGGGCGGCTAAACCGGCATCCCTGCCGGTTTACCCCTCAAATCCCTGTCGAATTCCGGCCAGCGTGTTTGACGGGGCGCCTGAGATCAAAAGCGAGATCAAGATCAAGATCAAGATCAAGATCAAGAGCGGCTCGCTTCGCATCGTGGTTAGGCTGGTTGCTACAGCGTTGTGTAGATACCTATGTATAAGGAGAGGGGCATCAGTCGTAGATGACTTTCTTCTTCCACTCGGCGTCGGCGTCGACCACTTTGAGGCCTTCGGTCAGTTCGTTGACTTCGTCTTCGGCCGGCTTGCTGTTGGTCAGCACCGTGGAGTTGGCGCGGGCCAGTTGGCCTTCCAGCTGTTGCAGCTGTGCGCTGTAGATGACCGGTTCAGGCTGTTTACGCAGGTACTGCACGCCACGTTCGAAGGCCAGGCGCGCCTGGCCTGGCTGGCCTTGTTGCAGGGCGTGTTGGCCGAGGTTGTTGAAGAACTCGATATGCAGCAACACCAGGATATGGCGGATTTCCTTGATCCAGTGCTTGGCTTCGTTGGCCGGCAGGAAACCGTCTTGTGCGGCGCGGGTGACCTGGCCATGCAGGGCTTCGAGCAGGAAGCGCACGTCCTTGGCCTTGGCTTCGGTCTGGATCGGCGCGGGAGGGTTGTTCACCGGGATCGATTCGCCCTGAGCCACCAGCGTATTGAGTTCGGCGATGCGGGCCTTGATGGGAGCGCTGGTCTTGTTGAGGTTCAACAGGCGCTGGTTGACGTTGAGTTCCAGTCGGGTAAGCAACAACTTGAGCGCCGGGGACATCAACTGGCCGGGGAAGGTCTCGGTGATTTCACCGCAACGGCGCAGGCGATCGTTAAGCTCGATCTCGGTGCGCTTCTTTTCCAGCTTGTTGTTTTCCACCACGTGGTTCATATAGCCAATGGCGATCAGTATTACGATCCCGGCTATTACCAGCAGGGTGATCATGAGTGGTGTCACCGGTGTGACCTCTTTATAGGGTTTACAGTGGAGTGTAGTGACTGGGCCATCCGGCGGATAGGGCTGATCGACCAGTTGCCCAGGTAGTTTGCTTCTCTATAGATAGGCGTCCGTTACATGGATGCACATTGCCATCATTTGTCGGAGCGAACTATAGCGCCTTGTCGGACGCCAGAATATAGGCGCCAAAGCCTGGGCGGGCACAATCCTCCCATAAGCCCGGAAAGCAGGGCGAAGTCATTGATTTAAATAAATTTATCCTTGGGGGTTGACGACCTTTCAATCCATCCATAGAATGCGCGCCACTTACAGCGTAAAGCACACAGCGAAACGCGGTAGGGAGTGAATGTTGTACGTGTGTCCCCTTCGTCTAGTGGCCTAGGACACCGCCCTTTCACGGCGGTAACAGGGGTTCGAGTCCCCTAGGGGACGCCATTTGCGGGAATAGCTCAGTTGGTAGAGCACGACCTTGCCAAGGTCGGGGTCGCGAGTTCGAGTCTCGTTTCCCGCTCCAAATTTAAGCGGTATTGCCTTCGGGTGGTACTGAGTGAAACCAGGGCATAATCTTCGGATTTAATCTCTGGACACTGAAATACACACCATGTGTTTCAGTTGTGTGTCCCCTTCGTCTAGTGGCCTAGGACACCGCCCTTTCACGGCGGTAACAGGGGTTCGAGTCCCCTAGGGGACGC
>NZ_JBYVMD010000104.1:0-1890 GCF_058145955.1 Pseudomonas sp. A39 | reverse complement strand
CCGTACTGAAACCCTGAACAACCGCCGCCCGTAACGAATACGCGCAGCTTCAAGCGATCATTACCCTCTTCATCGACCAGGCTCTTCACCTTGTGCGCAGCACCGTGGGTGAATTGCAAAGCCGTGGGGGTGAAGGATTCAACGCTCATGCTGATAATCTCCCGGCGTAGCGCCGCCATATGCGTAATGACGGGCATTATCCGCTTCTCCTAGAAAAGCGGTCAACTATTGTTACGGTATATCAATCTGCCTAGCCGCCATCAAAAACACAAAAGGCCCGATCATCGGGCCTTTTGCGCAACCACCTGAAAACCTTAAGGCAGCATGCCCGCGTGGGACAGGCCCAGCTTCTCGTCCAGGCCAAACAGGATGTTCATGTTCTGCACCGCCTGGCCCGACGCGCCCTTGACCAAGTTATCAATCACCGACAACACCACGACCAAGTCGCCATCTTGTGGACGGTGCACCGCAATCCGGCACACGTTGGCACCGCGCACGCTGCGGGTTTCCGGATGGCTGCCGGCAGGCATTACGTCGACGAACGGTTCGTTGGCATAACGCTTTTCGAACAGCGCCTGCAGGTCTACCGAGCGATCAACCACTGTGGCGTACAACGTGGAATGAATGCCACGGATCATCGGCGTCAGGTGCGGCACGAACGTCAGGCCCACGTCCTGACCGGCGGCACGCCGCAGCCCCTGGCGGATTTCCGGCAAGTGGCGATGCCCTTTTACCGCATAGGCTTTCATGCTTTCCGACGTCTCGGAGTACAGCGAACCCACCGCTGCACCACGACCGGCGCCGCTCACACCGGACTTGCAGTCCGCGATCAAGCGCGAGGCATCTGCCAACCCGGCTTCGAGCAACGGCAGGAAGCCCAGCTGTGTGGCCGTTGGATAGCAACCCGGCACCGCGATCAGGCGCGCCTGCTTGATCTGCTCACGATTGACCTCCGGCAGGCCATACACCGCTTCTTCCAACAGCTCTGGCGCACCGTGAGGCTGGCCATACCACTTGGCCCACTCATCAGCATCCTGCAAACGGAAATCCGCCGACAGGTCGATCACCTTGGTACCAGCAGCCAGCAGTTCACCGGCCAATGCATGGGCCACACCATGAGGCGTGGCAAAGAACACCACGTCGCATGCACCCAGGGTGCTGATGTCAGGGACACTGAACGCCAGGCCGTCGTAATGGCCTCGCAGGTTCGGGTACATGTCGGCCACGGCCAGGCCGGCCTCGGATCGGGAGGTGATGACCACCACCTCAGCTTGCGGATGCTGAGCCAACAGACGCAGCAATTCGACACCGGTGTAACCCGTGCCGCCGACGATACCGACCTTGACCATAAACCTGCCCTCAACGAACCCACTGGAAAGCCGTCGATAATAGGGGCCGCATCGTCCTGCGACAACCGTCAACGTGACGTACGGGCGCATGAGCCACTACTATCTTCAGTTACCGTGAACCTGGGAATAACTAAAAATGCTTTATCTATGGGTCAAAGCCTTCCACATCGTCAGCATCGTCTGCTGGTTTGCCGGGCTGTTCTACCTGCCGCGCCTGTTCGTTTACCACGCCCAGAGCGAGGACGCCGTCAGCAAGGAGCGTTTCAGTGTCATGGAGCGTAAGCTGTACCGCGGCATCATGGGCCCGGCGATGCTGGCTTCGCTGGTATTCGGTATCTGGCTGATCGCACTCAACCCCGGCATCTTTCAATCGGGCGCCTGGATCCACGCCAAGTTGACCCTGGTGGTGTTCCTGATCGGCTACCACCATATGTGCGGCGCACAGGTAAAACGTTTTGCCCGTGGCGAAAACACCCGCAGCCATGTCTTTTATCGCTGGTTCAATGAAGTGCCCGTTCTGATATTGCTGGCTATCGTAATT
>NZ_JBYVMD010000103.1:0-2487 GCF_058145955.1 Pseudomonas sp. A39 | reverse complement strand
GGTCGCGAAGGCCGTGCACTGCTGCTGGTGACTCCACGTGAGCGCCGCATGCTGCAAGTGATCGAGCGTGTAACCGGCCAGAAAGTTGCCGAAGTCCGCCTGCCGGATGCCCAGGCAGTCCTGGATGCTCGCATCAAGAAACTGACCAACAGCCTGGCGCCACTGGTGGCTGACGCTGAATCGACCCACGGCGACCTGCTGGACCGCCTGACCGCCGATATCGGTTGCACCCCGCGTGCCCTGGCTGCAGCTCTGCTGCGCAAAGCCACCAACGGTCAGGCCCTGACCCTGGCAGCCATCGAGAAAGAACGTCCACTGGTTCCGAACAACGCGCCACGCGGTGATCGTCCAGAGCGTACCGGCGACCGTCCGGACCGTGGTGACCGTGAGCGTCGCGCTCCGGTGCCACTGGCTGAAGGCCGTGCTCGCTGCCGTACCGCGCTGGGCGCGCGTGATGGCATCGCTGCCAAGAACCTGCTCGGCGCTATCCTCAACGAGGGTGGCCTGGCACGTGAAGCCATCGGTCGCATCCAGGTGCGTGACAGCTTCTCCCTGGTGGAGCTGCCGGAAGACGGTCTGGAAAAACTGCTGACCAAGCTGAAAGACACCCGCGTTGCCGGTAAGCAGCTGAAGCTGCGTCGCTACCGCGAAGATTGATCCGCCCTTGGGCTGATTGATCGAACATAAAAAATCCCCGACTGGTTCGGGGATTTTTTTTGCCTGGCATTTCTGGATCAGCACTCGGTCAACGGTGGGAGCAAGCCCCACAGTTCGATGTCCATCAGCCGAAACGGTAGATGTCCATCCCCAGCGCGCCCAGCGTGAAGCCCTGGTGCGCCACGCTGAAATCGCCACCGGCGCCCCGCGCGAAATACAGTGGCAGCAGGTGCTCATCGCTGGGATGACTGCGCACCGCATGGGGCGCCTGTCGGCGATAGTCATGCAATGCAGCCTCATCATTGGCGGCCAGCTTATCCACCACCCAGTCACGGAAGTCCCGTGCCCACGGCTCAATGCTTTCGGCCCCCGCGTGCCAGTCCAGTTCGCCCAGGTTATGGGTGATGCTGCCCGAGCCGATCAACAACACGCCTTGCTCACGCAGACTGCTCAAGGCATGCCCGACGCGTGTCTGCAGGGCAGGGCCCATACGGCTGGGCAGGGACACCTGCACCACCGGAATGTCAGCCGCCGGGTACATCAGCGACAGTGGCACCCAGGTGCCGTGGTCAAACGGGCGGCGCTCGTCTATGCGTGCATTCAGGCCATCGGTGTGCAGCAGTTGGACAACCTCGCTGGCCAGTTGCGGATCGCCCGGCGCCGGGTACTGCACCGCAAACAGTTCGCGAGGGAAGCCGCCGAAGTCATGCCAGGTTTCGGGCGCGGGGCTGCCGCTGACCAGCAGTTCATGGCTCTCCCAGTGTGCCGACACCACCACGATCGCCTTGGGCCGTGGCAGCTCGGCAGCCAGACGCTGCAATGCCGGGCCGCTGGCGCCGGGTTGCAGGGCAAGCATGGGCGAACCGTGCGAGATAAACAGGCTGGGGAGCATAAGTGGAGTCCTGAGCGTTAACATGGGCCCATCTTCAATCAGATCATTGATCTAAATCTAATATAAGTTTTAGTGCCTTTTGATCGAATTTCCGGGGGGATCCATGGAGCCTAAATTTTGGCAAGAGCGCTGGGCGCGCAATCAGATCGGCTTTCACTTGCCCGAGGTCAATCCGTACCTGCTGCGGCATTGGTCGCATCTGTCCCTGGCCGATGACGCCAAAGTGCTTGTGCCGCTGTGTGGCAAAAGCCTGGACCTGATGTGGATGGCCAGTCATGGGTTGCGCGTCATGGGCGTGGAACTGTCGGAGCAGGCCGTCGAAACGTTTTTCAGCGAGCAGAGCCTGACGCCACACATCACCCGGCGCGGTGCCTTCACGGTCTACCAGGCGGATTTGCTTGAGGTGTGGTGCGGCGATTTCTTCGCCCTGGGCGCCGAGGATCTGGCCGACTGCACCGCGCTATATGATCGCGCTGCATTGATCGCCTTGCCGCCGCTGATGCGTGCGCAATACGCCGAACATCTGAACACTTTGCTGCGCCCAGGGTGTCAGGGGCTGTTGGTCACCCTTGATTATGACCAGACCCAAAAGGCCGGGCCGCCGTTTGCGGTGACGGATGACGAAGTAGCGGTGCTGTTTGGTTTGAAATGGACCTTGGAGGTGTTGGAGGCGCGAGACATCCTGGGCGAGAGTTGGAAGTTTGTGCAGGATGGCGTTACGCGGCTTGATGAGCGTGTCTATCGGCTGGTTATGCGTTGACCGGGGCAGTTCGTGCGCGGCGCTGGGACGGCGCTGAACCTGTGGCGAGGGCGCTTGCTCCCGCTGACGGCCTGGCAGACGAGCGCCATCTAACGGTCAGACCGCGATCCAAATGTGGGAGGGGGCTTGCCCCCGATAGCGGTGTGTCAGTCGATTCATCAGGTGACTGATTCAGCGC
>NZ_JBYVMD010000102.1:1910-3189 GCF_058145955.1 Pseudomonas sp. A39 | reverse complement strand
GCGCGGCCGATGGCGCGGTTTTCCAGGCCGGCGTCGCGTTCCTTGAGGGCGCCGAGGAATACCGGGTCGTTACGCAAGGCCTGTTCGTACACATCGAACGGGCCCATGGCGGCCTGGGCATTGGCGCAGGTCAACAGCAAGGCGATAAACACGTGCTTCATGTTCATTCCTCGGTCAACGCCGAGCCGGCGCGGTCGAGCAGCGGCTTGAACAGGTAATTGAGCAAGGAGCGCTCGCCGGTGCGCACGAACATCTCGGCGGGCATGCCCGGCTTGATCACCAGGCCGTGGAGTTTTTCCAGCGCGGCGTCGCTGACCGTCGTGCGCAGCACGTAATAGGGCGCGCCGGTTTTTTCATCGAGCATCTGGTCGGCGGAAATCAGGCTGACCTCCCCCGGCACGCGGGGTGTGCGGCTTTGGTTGAAGGCGGTGAAGAGGATATCGACTGGCAAGTGCGTGCCGACCTTGTCCACCAGGTGCACCGGTAAATGCCCTTCGACTTCCAGGCGTGTGCCTTGGGGCACGATTTCCAGCAGGGTTTCACCGGCGCGCACCACCGCGCCCTCGGTGTGCACGCTGAGATTGACCGCGATGCCATCCGCCGGGGCGTTGATTTCGCTGTGTTGCAGGTCAAACCCGGCTGAGGTGAGTTGCTGCTCCAGGGTCAGGCTGCGCAGTTGCGCGTCGGCCAACTGGCTGCGGACTTCCTTCTGGTATTCCTCGCTGTGCTGCTGCAATTTCAGCCGCGATTCGAGGATGCCCTGCTCGACGCGGCCACTTTCACCGGTGTTCTGCGCCAGGTCCTGTTGCACCTGGGACAACTGCCGCTGGTACTCCATCGACCGGTTGCGTGGGATGTAGCCGTTGTCGGCCAAGGGTTGCAGGTTGCTCAGTTGGTCGCGCAGGGATTGGGCCTGGGCGGTCAGGTCGCTGCGCGCACGGCGCATGCCACCCAATTGCGCGGAGGCACCGTCGATGTTGGCACGGATGCCGGCCTGCTCACGGGCAAAGGCTTCGCGACGGCTGCTGAACAGTTGGCGCTGGCCTTCCAGCACCAACGCCAGGGCCGGGTCGGGATTGGCGCTCAGCTCAGCGGGAAAGCGGATGCTGGCGTGGTTGTCACGCTCGCTCTGCCAGCGCGCCACACTGGCCCAAGCCATGCGGTACTGGGCCTGCAGGGACTGCACGTCGGCCTGGTGCTGGGTCTGGTCGAGGCGAAACAGCGGCTGGCCCTGTTTCACATGCTCGCCCTCCTTCACCAGAATCCGGCTGACCACGCC
>NZ_JBYVMD010000102.1:0-1466 GCF_058145955.1 Pseudomonas sp. A39 | reverse complement strand
CCGACCGTATCGAGGTTGGAATTGGGCTCATCCAGCACGATCAGGCGTGGCCCGCCATACAGCGCGCGTGCCAGAGCTACCCGTTGTTTCTGGCCGCCGGACAGGCCGCCGCCGTTGTCGCCCAGTACGGTGTCGTAGCCCTGCGGCAAGCGCAGGATCAGTTCATGCACGCCGGCCTGCTGCGCGGCACGCACCACCTGATCGGGGTCGGCTTCGCGAAAGCGCGCGATGTTGTCGGCAATGCTGCCGCTGAACAGCTCGATGTCCTGGGGCAGGTAACCGATGTGCGGGCCGAGGTCGTCGCGGTCCCAGCGGTGAATGTCCGCGCCATCCAGGCGCACGGTGCCCGCCAGCGTCGGCCACACCCCCACCAGCACACGCGCCAGGGTGGACTTGCCGGAGCCCGACGCACCCAGCACACCGAGCACTTCACCAGCCCCCAGATTGAAGCTGACTTGATGCAGGGTCGCCACGCGCCGCCCCGGCGGGCCGGCACTGACCTGTTCGAAACTCACCTGCCCTTTGGGCGCCGGCAGCTTCATCTGCTCCACGTCCGGTGGAAACCCGCGCAGTAAGTCATCCAGCCGCTGGTAGGCCAATTTGGCCGAACTCCATTGCTTCCATACCGCAATCAACTGGTCGATGGGGCTGAGCACCCGGCCCATCAGGATGGAACCGGCGATCATCATCCCGGCGGTCATATCGCCCTTGATCACCAACAACGCCCCCAGGCCCAGCACCAACGATTGCAGGCACAGGCGCAGGGATTTGCTCAGGGAGGTGATCACCGAGCCGGTATCGCTGGCGGTGTTCTGCAAGCCGAGAAACTGCGAATGCACGGCAAACCAGCGCGTGCGCAACGCGCCCAGCATGCCCATGGCCTGGATGGTCTCGGCGTTGTGCAAATGGCTGGTGGCCAGTTGCGTGGATTGCTGGGAGTAACCGCTGGCCTCGCCCAACGGCTTTTTTGTCAGGTATTCATTCAGGCACGCCAGGCCGATCAGCAGCACGGCACCGGCCGTGGCCAACACGCCCAGCCACACGTTGAACAGGAAGATCACAAACAGGTAGAGGGGGAACCACGGCGCATCGAAAAATGCGAACAGCGCAGGCCCCGTGATGAATTGGCGGATATGCGTCAAATCGCCCAGGGATTGCCCGGCATGCCCCTGGCCACGTTGCAGGTTGCGTTCAAACGCGGCCTTGTACACGCGCAAGTTGAAGCGCCGCTCCAACTGGCTGCCAATACGGATCACGATAAAACTGCGGATCACCTCCAGCAGGCCAATAAAGGCAAAGAAGCCCACGACCATCAGCGTCAACATCACCAGGGTGGTTTCATTCTGGGAGGACAGCACGCGGTCATACACTTGCAGCATGTAAATCGACGGCACCAGCATCAGCAGGTTAATCAAGGCGGTAAAACAACCGACGCTGATCAAAATGCTCTTGTATTCACCCAGCGC
>NZ_JBYVMD010000101.1:0-3205 GCF_058145955.1 Pseudomonas sp. A39 | reverse complement strand
ACTGTTGCGCCCAACGGCACCATGGTAATCTACGCCACCCGCCAGCAGGGCCGGGGAGTCTTGATGCTCGTGTCCATTAATGGACGCGTAAGGCTCCCGCTTCCTACCGCACAAGGCGAAGTCAGAGAACCATCCTGGTCCCCTTACCTGAACTGACGCGGCGCTACAAAAAAAGATTTGCTTAACACACTGGGGTTCATTAGGAGTTTCACGATGGAAATGCTGAAGTTTGGTAAGTTTGCTGCTCTGGCTCTGGCTCTGTCCGTAGCCGTTGGTTGCTCGTCTAAAGGCGGCGACAATGCCGGTGAAGGCGCAGCTGTTGATCCAAACGCTGGTTACGGCGCTAACACTGGTGCAGTTGACGGCTCCCTGAGCGAAGAAGCTGCTCTGCGCGCTATCACCACTTTCTACTTCGAATACGACAGTTCGGACCTGAAACCAGAAGCCATGCGCGCTCTGGACGTTCACGCGAAGGACCTGAAAGCTAACGGCGCTCGCGTTGTTCTGGAAGGTAACACTGACGCCCGTGGTACTCGTGAGTACAACATGGCACTGGGCGAGCGTCGTGCGAAAGCCGTTCAGCGCTACCTGGTACTGCAAGGTGTTGCTCCAGGCCAACTGGAACTGGTTTCCTACGGTAAAGAGCGTCCAGTTGCAACTGGCAACGACGAACAGTCGTGGGCTCAAAACCGTCGCGTCGAACTGCGTAAGTAATTCGTCATGCGAACGTGCCGTCGTGCTCTAACTGTATTGGCTCTCAGTCTCGCACCGCTTGCGGTGTGGGCTGCGGTTCCTGTGGAAGATAGCAACTCTGGCTATAACAATAGCGGGAGCAGTTATCCGCCAGCGGGTTATGGCACGAACGGCGCCTATGCTGGGGGGGCGGCTACGTCCGCCCCCTCCGCACAGGGCGAACTGTTCAACCAGCTGCAACGCATGCAGGATCAACTGGCGCAGCAACAAGGCGCGATTGAAGTTCTGCAGAACCAAGTGAACCAGCTGAAGCAAGAAGGCCTGGAGCGATACCAGGATCTTGATCGACGCATTGGAGCCGGCGTTACACCTGCCGCAACTCCTGATAATTCTTCTGCCGGTGGCGCGCCCAGTGCCGCTGCCGGTGGTGCAGCAGCAGGGGCTGCGGCGGCAAGCCAAGCCCCTGCCGCGAGCAGCGAACCGGGTGATCCGGCGAAGGAAAAACTGTATTACGATGCAGCCTTCGACCTGATCAAAGCCAAGGATTTCGATAAGGCCAGCCAGGCATTTACCGCTTTCCTGCGTAAATACCCGAACAGCCAGTACGCGGGCAACGCCCAATACTGGTTGGGTGAGGTCAACCTGGCAAAGGGTGATCTGCAGGGGGCAGGCCAGGCATTTGCCAAGGTCAGCCAGCTGTACCCCAAGCACGCCAAGGTGCCGGACTCGCTGTATAAACTCGCTGACGTAGAACGCCGCCTGGGTCATACCGACAAGGTCAAAGGCATTCTGCAGCAGGTTGTGGCCCAATATCCGGGTACCTCGGCTGCCCAGTTGGCCCAACGGGACCTGCAGCGCTTGTAAGCGAAGCAGCCCGTTTAGAAGAAACCCGCGCCTGGCGCGGGTTTTTTCGTTAGAATCCACGCCCTTTTATGAAACACGCTTTTTGGGGCCTGCGCGTTGGCGGGGTCCCTTAAAGTGCCTGACGGAGGCGGACAGCCTGTTTAGCTGTTACGCCCGTGGCGACTATGCAAGACACATTACGTATTACCGAAGTTTTTTACTCGTTGCAGGGTGAAACGCGAACGGCCGGCCTGCCCACAGTCTTTGTGCGCCTCACCGGTTGCCCCTTGCGTTGCCAGTATTGCGACAGCGCCTACGCCTTCAGTGGCGGCACCGTGCGCACCCTCGATGACATCCTGGAGCAGGTGGCCGGCTACAAGCCGCGCTACGTCTGCGTAACCGGCGGTGAACCGCTGGCCCAGCCCAACGCCATCCCATTGCTCAAGCAGCTGTGTGACGCCGGCTACGAGGTTTCCCTGGAGACCAGTGGTGCGCTGGACATCTCGGCAGTCGATCCCCGTGTAAGCCGCGTGGTCGACCTCAAGACCCCAGGCTCCAAGGAAGCGCACCGTAACCGCTACGAGAACATCGAGCTGCTGACGGCCAACGATCAGGTCAAGTTTGTCATCTGTTCGCGCGAGGACTACGACTGGGCGAACTCCAAGCTGATTCAATACGGGTTGGACCGACGCGCCGGCGAAGTGCTGTTCTCGCCAAGCCACCATGACTTGAACGCCCGTGACCTCGCCGATTGGGTGGTTGCGGACAATCTACCGGTGCGCCTGCAATTGCAGTTGCATAAATACCTTTGGAACGACGAGCCAGGACGCTGATATGACTGAACACACCATGGATCAAAAACGCGCGGTAATCCTGCTCTCCGGCGGCCTCGACTCCGCTACGGTGGTGGCTATGGCGCAAGCGCAGGGCTACAGCTGCTACACCATGAGTTTCGACTACGGCCAACGTCACCGTGCCGAGCTGAACGCCGCCGCCCGTGTCGCCCGTGACATGGGCGTGGTGGAGCACAAGGTGATCGGCTTGAACCTCAACGGCATCGGCGGCTCCGCGCTGACCGACAGCAGCATCGACGTGCCGGAAGCCCCCAGCGAAGGCATACCGGTGACTTATGTGCCGGCACGCAACACCGTGTTCCTGTCCCTGGCCCTTGGCTGGGCGGAAGTGCTCAACGCTCGAGACATCTTTATCGGCGTCAACGCGGTGGATTACTCCGGCTACCCGGACTGCCGCCCTGAATTCGTCGAGTCGTTCGAACGCATGGCCAACCTGGCCACAAAGGCCGGTGTAGAAGGGCAAGGCTTCCGCATCCTGGCGCCACTGCAAAACCTGAGCAAGGCCGATATCGTGAAGGCTGGCGTAGGACTTGGCGTCGATTACTCGCTGACTGTTTCCTGCTACCAGGCAGACGATGACGGCCGTGCTTGTGGGAAATGCGACAGCTGCCGACTGCGTGCAGAAGGCTTCCAAGCCGCCGGAATTGCTGACCCAACGCGTTATTTCTGATTTATTTCAAATAAGGTGTTGAATAATCCTTAGAAATCAGTATTATACGCGCCACCACACAGCGGGTCGTTAGCTCAGTTGGTAGAGCAGTTGGCTTTTAACCAATTGGTCGTAGGTTCGAATCCCACACGACCCACCATTTTTG
>NZ_JBYVMD010000100.1:0-4420 GCF_058145955.1 Pseudomonas sp. A39 | reverse complement strand
GATGCAGATCAAAGACGGCTCTATGCGCGACATGTGGCTGAACAAGACGGAGCGTACTTAATCATGCGGCACATTATCTCCCTGCTTCTGGAGAACGAACCCGGCGCTCTGTCTCGTGTTGTCGGCCTGTTTTCGCAACGCAACTACAACATCGAAAGCCTGACCGTGGCCCCGACCGAAGACCCGACCCTGTCGCGCCTGACGTTGACCACCGTGGGCCACGATGAGGTGATCGAGCAGATCACCAAGAACCTCAACAAGCTGATCGAAGTGGTCAAGCTGGTCGACCTGTCGGAAAGTGCCCACATCGAGCGTGAGCTGATGCTGGTTAAGGTCAAGGCCACGGGTGCCCAACGTGCCGAGATCAAACGGACTACCGACATTTATCGCGGGCAGATCGTTGATGTGAGCGCCAGCGTTTATACCGTTCAACTGACCGGTACTAGCGACAAGCTGGACAGCTTCATCCAGTCGATCGGGACGGCCTCGATTCTGGAAACAGTACGCAGTGGTGTCACCGGGATTGCCCGTGGCGACAAAGTACTCAGCATTTAACCCAAATTAGTGAATGGCCTTACGGCCTGGATATATAGAGGAACCTCATGAAAGTTTATTACGATAAAGATTGTGACCTGTCGATCATCCAGGGCAAGAAAGTCGCCATCATCGGCTACGGTTCCCAGGGTCACGCGCAAGCTTGCAACCTGAAAGATTCCGGCGTTGACGTGACTGTTGGCCTGCGTAAAGGCTCGGCCACTGTTGCCAAGGCTGAAGCCCACGGCCTGAAAGTGACTGACGTTGCTTCCGCCGTTGCTGCTGCCGACCTGGTCATGATCCTGACCCCGGACGAGTTCCAGTCCGCGCTGTACAAGAATGAAATCGAGCCGAACATCAAGAAGGGCGCCACCCTGGCCTTCTCCCACGGCTTCGCGATCCACTACAACCAAGTAGTGCCACGCGCTGATCTCGACGTGATCATGATCGCGCCAAAAGCACCGGGCCACACCGTGCGTTCCGAGTTCGTCAAAGGCGGCGGCATCCCTGACCTGATCGCGATCTACCAGGACGCATCGGGCAACGCCAAGAACGTGGCACTGTCCTACGCTGCTGGCGTGGGTGGCGGTCGTACCGGCATCATCGAAACCACCTTCAAGGACGAGACTGAAACCGACCTGTTCGGCGAACAAGCCGTACTGTGCGGCGGTACCGTTGAGCTGGTTAAAGCCGGTTTCGAAACCCTGGTTGAAGCTGGCTACGCGCCAGAAATGGCCTACTTCGAGTGCCTGCACGAACTGAAGCTGATCGTTGACCTCATGTACGAAGGCGGTATCGCCAACATGAACTACTCGATTTCCAACAACGCCGAATACGGCGAGTACGTGACTGGCCCGGAAGTGATCAACGCCGAGTCCCGTCAGGCCATGCGCAACGCCCTGAAACGTATTCAGGACGGCGAATACGCCAAAATGTTCATCAGCGAAGGCGCTACCGGCTACCCTTCGATGACCGCCAAGCGTCGTAACAACGCCGCTCACGGTATCGAAGTCATCGGCGAGCAACTGCGCTCGATGATGCCGTGGATCGGTGCCAACAAGATCGTCGACAAAGCCAAGAACTAAGTCGAACGTATCAAGAGAAAACGCGGCTTAGGCCGCGTTTTTTCGTTTGAGGGGCGGGTTCTGGTATAAAGCTGCATCGTTTGCGGGCGAACACTCGCCGCAAGTATCTGTCGAATTTTTTTCACACCGTTGCAAGGTAAAGTCCATGAGCGAACGTCCCGAAGAGCCAAGCCAGGCTTCTGACGCCGAAAGCCTGCTGCCGATCGATGAGCATGTCGAAGAAGGGCATGACGCGGAAGGTCGCAAGGTCCGGCATCGTGGCATCTATCTGCTGCCCAACCTGTTCACCACGGCGAACCTGTTTGCCGGGTTCTATTCCATCATCAACTCCATGAGTGCCCAAAGCGCACTGGCGGCAGGTGATGCGGTGAGTGCCAGCAAGTATTTCGGTTTTGCTGCCATTGCAATCTTCGTGGCCATGGTGCTCGACGGCCTTGATGGGCGAGTGGCGCGCATGACCAACACACAGAGCGCCTTCGGAGCCGAGTACGACTCACTGTCGGACATGGTCGCGTTTGGCGTCGCCCCTGCGTTGTTGGCATTTGCCTGGGCGCTGGGCGATATGGGCAAGGTCGGCTGGATGGTTGCCTTCATCTATGTCGCCGGCGCTGCTTTGCGTCTGGCGCGCTTCAACACCCAGGTGGGAACCGCCGACAAGCGTTACTTCATCGGTCTTGCCAGCCCTGCTGCTGCGGGTGTGGTGGCGGGTATCGTCTGGGCATTCAGTGATTACGGGATCCAGGGTTCGAAGATGTCGTTCCTGGTGGCCTTGATGGTGGCTGCTGCCGGCATGCTGATGGTCAGCAACATCAAGTACAACAGCTTTAAGGAGCTGGACCTCAAGGGGCGTGTGCCTTTCGTGGCGATTCTGGCAGTGGTGCTGGTGTTCGCCGTGGTGTTCAGTGATCCTCCGCGTATTCTGTTGCTGGCGTTCCTGGTCTACGCCGCGTCGGGGCCGGTTCAGTACTTGCTGCATTTGCGCCGCGACAAAACATTGCCTTAATGTAATTTCCCCCATACTCCGCAGTCTATTGGTACATCAGTTCTCCAATGCTGCGGAGTTGCCATGTTAATCAAGTTGCCCAAAGCGTCCGATTGCCACGAGTCGGATGTCACGCCTGAATCCTTCTATCTCTCTCGCCGTAGCTTGCTCGGTGGTGCGCTTGCCGGCATTGCTGCCAGCAGCTTGCCGCGTTGGGCCAGTGCGGACGAGGCCTCGCGTTATGCCGATGTCGAGGCGGGCAGGGCGCCGGCCTGGTTTGCCGAGAAGCTGCCAGCCACAAAATGGCAGGCCATCACGGTGAAGGATGAGGCGATCACGCCCTTCAAGGACGCAACGCACTACAACAACTTCTATGAGTTCGGTACCGACAAGGGCGACCCGGCAGCGAATGCGGGCTCACTCAAGACCGAGCCTTGGAGTGTGGTTATTGATGGTGAGGTTGCGAAGCCAGGCCGCTATGCTCTGGAAGACTTCATGAAACCTTATCAGTTGGAAGAGCGGATCTACCGTCTACGCTGCGTCGAGGCGTGGTCCATGGTGATTCCCTGGATCGGTTTTCCTATCTCTGCGTTGCTCAAGCAGGTTGAGCCGACGTCCAAAGCCAAGTACATCCGTTTTGAAACCCTCCAGGACCCAAAGAGCATGCCGGGGCAGCGCTCGAGTTTTGGCTTGATCGACTGGCCTTATATAGAAGGCTTGCGTCTGGATGAGGCGATGAATCCCCTGGCGATTCTGGCGGTGGGTATGTATGGGCGCGAATTGCCTAACCAGAACGGTGCGCCGCTGCGATTGGTCGTGCCGTGGAAGTATGGCTTCAAGAGCGTGAAATCCATTGTGCGGATCAGCCTCGTGAGTGAGCAACCGAAAACCACCTGGCAAAGCATTGCCGCGGATGAGTACGGGTTCTACGCGAATGTGAACCCGACGGTCGATCACCCTCGTTGGACTCAGGCGCGGGAGCGTCGTCTGCCGAGTGGCCTGTTCAGTCCCAATGTACGTGAGACGCAGATGTTCAATGGTTACTCGGACGAGGTGGCTGCTCTTTATACCGGTCTCGATCTGCGGAAGAACTACTGATGCGTTACCCGATCTGGCGCGTTGGCGTTTTTATAGCGGCGGCGGTATGGCCGCTGTTCTGGCTCTATGAGGCATGGAGTGCTGTCCTCGGGCCGGATCCGGGCAAGGTGCTGGTAGATCGGCTGGGGCTCGGCACATTGATTCTGTTACTGATCACCCTGGCAATGACGCCACTGCAGAAGCTTAGTGGTTGGGCGGGGTGGATAGCGGTGCGCCGGCAATTGGGATTGTGGTGCTTCGCCTATGTTGTGCTGCACCTGGCTGCTTATTGTGTGTTTGTGCTTGGGTTGGACTGGTCGCAGCTGGGTGTGGAGTTGCGCAAGCGGCCTTACATTATTGTCGGGGCGCTGGGTTTCCTGTTGCTGTTGGTATTAGCGGTGACCTCTAATCGTTACAGTCAGCGCCGATTGGGCAGCCGTTGGAAAAAGCTGCATCGTCTCGTGTATGTCGTTCTGGGGCTCGGCTTGCTGCATATGTTGTGGATAGTGCGGGCTGATCTCAAGGAGTGGGCTGTCTATGCATCTATAGGTGCGCTGCTTCTGGTATTGCGGATACCCCCGGTGATGCGCCGGATTCCCCGACTTATCGCGAAAAAACCACTTTCTGCAACAAAAGCGTAATTAAGGGTTGACGGCAGATTCTGAAAGTCTATAATTCGCCCCACTTCCGGCGCAGTCGAAACGGAAAACTCCTTGGTAAACAAAGAGTTACGCAGGATTCG
>NZ_JBYVMD010000010.1:0-179864 GCF_058145955.1 Pseudomonas sp. A39 | reverse complement strand
AGCAGGTAGGAGTTGGGCTCGTCGGCCAGTTTCAGGTAGATCGACAACGGCGTGTCGAAGTCGGCCAGGGTTTCGCAGGCCAGGGGGATACGGTTATAGCCGGCAGCGGCCAAACGCAGGAATTCTTCGCGGGTCATGATATGCCTCGTGGCTTGAGGATCTAACAGTCAGGTATGCAAACGTGCCGCAGAGCGCGGCCAGGATCAGTCAGGCGCGCCAACGCCAGCGGGCCAGGGCCTTGATAACTTTCATCCAGAGTTTGCGAGTGACCACCACGATGGAATTTCCAGAAGGGAACGGATCGGTGTCGGGCAACGTTATCTCAGCGCCAGCTCCCAAGCAACCGGGGATTAGCAGGCGCAGGTCATCAATGACCATTGCCGGCGACTCTTCGGCAATCGGCCGGCCATGGTTATAGCCGTAACTGAGGGCTACACACTGCACACCCGCGGCCTTTGCCGCCTGCACATCACTGCGCGAATCGCCGACAAACAACGACTGCGAGGCCGGGATATTGGCCATTTTCATCACGAAAAAAAGCGCCGCCGGGTCCGGCTTTTTCTGCGGCAGGGTATCGCCACCGATGATCCAGCGGAAATAACGGCCGATTTTCATCTGATCCAACAGCGGTGCGACAAAGCGTTCCGGCTTGTTGGTGATCAGGGCCATTTCCACGCCCTGCTTGCTCAGCCACTTGAGGGTGTCGCGCACGCCCGGGTAAACCACGGTCAGTTCGTGGCCGTCTTCATAGGCGGCGTTGAACAGTTCCAGGGCGTGCTCAGCCTCCACCTCATCCACGCCTTCGGCATCGATGTGATCGGCCAAGGCGCGGCGCACCAGCATCTGCACGCCGTTGCCAACCCATTCGCGCACCGAGTCGACCCCGGCCGGCTTGCGCCCCAGCTTGAGCAGCATCTCGTCCACCGCCGCCGCCAGGTCGGGCACCGAGTCGATCAAGGTACCGTCAAGATCGAACATCACCAGCCGTGGCAATTTGCCGGGGAACAGCTGCTCAAAGCCGCTCATGGACGCGCCAGCGCCAGTTCGGCGCGCATCTTATCGATGACCTCTTGGTAGTCCGGCGCGTTGAAGATCGCCGAGCCGGCCACGAAGGTGTCGGCGCCAGCCGCGGCGATTTCGCGGATGTTGTTGACGTTGACCCCGCCGTCGATTTCCAGGCGGATGTCACGACCCGAGGCGTCGATCAGCGCGCGGGCTTCGCGCAGCTTGTTCAGCGTACCGGGGATGAACTTCTGCCCGCCGAAGCCCGGGTTGACGCTCATCAGCAGGATCATGTCGACCTTGTCCATCACGTACTCAAGCACGCTCAGTGGAGTGGCCGGGTTGAACACCAGGCCCGCCTTGCAGCCGCCTTCGCGGATCAGTTGCAGGGTGCGGTCGACGTGCAGCGAGGCTTCCGGGTGGAAGGTGATGTAGGTCGCGCCGGCGTCAACGAAGTCGCCGATGATGCGATCCACCGGGCTGACCATCAGGTGCGCATCGATCGGCGCAGTGATGCCGTACTTGCGCAACGCGGCGCAAACCATCGGGCCGATGGTCAGGTTGGGTACGTAGTGGTTGTCCATGACATCGAAGTGCACGAAGTCGGCACCGGCGGCCAACACCTTGTCCACTTCCTCACCCAGGCGGGCGAAGTCGGCGGAGAGAATCGATGGAGCAATGACGAAGGGCTGCATGACGCACCTTTTTTGAGCTAAATCACGATGGCGCGCATTGTATACCTCATGCTTTGCCGCGCGCACCGTGACCTGGCTCAATGGCTAGTACGCAGCCCGATAGATTTTCTCGATATCCGCCGCGCTGAGCTTGCGCGGATTGTTGCGCATCAACCGTTCAATGCCCGCCGCCTCCACGGCCATGGCGGGGATCGCGTCCTCGGGCACCCCGAAACTGCGCAGGCCCGCCGGGATCTCCACTGCGGCACACAGTCGCGTCATGGCCTCGACAGCTTGGTCGGCGGCATCATTGACGCTCAAGCCGGCGACATTCACGCCCATGGCCTGCGCAATATCCTGCATACGCTCCACACAGGCCAGCTTGTTCCAGTGCATCACATAGGGCAGCAACAGCGCGTTGCTCACACCATGGGCAATATTGAAACGCCCACCCAGCGGGTACGCCAACGCATGCACCGCGCCCACCCCGGCATTCCCGAACGCCATACCGGCCATCAGGCTGGCGGTGGCCATATCGTCTCGCGCCTGCAGGTTCGCGGGGTTCGCGTAGGCCTTGGGCAACGCCTTGGCGATCAGTTTGATAGCGCCGATGGCCAGCGCGTCGGTGATCGGCGAAGCATTCAGCGACAGGTAGGATTCGATGGCATGCACCAGCGCATCCACGCCGCTGGCGGCGGTGACGCTGCGCGGGCAGGTCAGGGTCATTTGCGGGCTGATCAGCGCGACGTCCGGCAGCAGGTAGTCGCTGACAATGCCTTTTTTCAGCTGCGCGGCCTTGTCGGAGAGGATCGCCACATTGGTCACTTCCGAGCCGGTGCCCGCCGTGGTCGGGATGGCAATCAGCGGCGGGCCCTTGCGCGGCACCTGGTCGACGCCGAACAAATCCGCCAGCGCGCCGTGGTATCCGGCATAGGCGGCAACGCTTTTGGCGATATCGATGGCGCTGCCGCCGCCCAGGCCGATCAAGCCGTCATGCCCACCCTCGCGGTAGACACGCATGCAGTCCTCGACGATGGCGATTTCCGGGTCAGGCAGGACGCGGTCGAAAATCTCGTAGCTGCGTTCGCCCAGGTGCTCGAGTGCCAGCGCCACGGTGCCGGACTTGACCAGCGCGGCGTCGGTGACGATCAGCGGGTTGTCCACATCCAGGCGGGTGAGCTCAAAGTCCAGTTGTTCGATGGCGCCAGCGCCGGTGAGCAGTTTGTGGGCGATCTTGAATGAGGAGGTACTCATGTGCGCGGCCTCTTATCAGGGATGGGCTGGCACAAGAGTAGCTCGGAAAATGGGGTTGCCCAGCATTCAGGGCCTGAATGGTTATTTCCAAGACAACACAAAACCAATGTGGGAGGGGGCTTGCCCCCGATGGCTGAGTGTCAAGCTACACCAATGCTGGCTGACCCACCGCTATCGGGGGCAAGCCCCCTCCCACACTTGAATCTCCAGCAGGCCGTTAGACCGCCGCAGTACGCAGCTTCTCACTGCGGCCACGCAACCATTCCAGGGTCAGCAACAGCAACACCGAGAAGGCAATCAACAGCGTTGCCGCCGCCGCAATCGTCGGGCTGAGGTTTTCGCGGATGCCGCTGAACATCTGGCGCGGCAGGGTCGCTTGCTCCGGGCCGGCGAGGAACAGCGTCACCACCACTTCATCGAACGACGTGGCGAAGGCAAACAACGCCCCGGAAATCACGCCTGGCGCAATCAACGGCAAGGTCACTCGGCGAAACGCAGTCAACGGCGATGCGCCAAGACTGGCCGCCGCCCGCACCAGATTGTGGTTGAAGCCCTGCAAGGTCGCCGACACGGTGATGATCACAAACGGCACGCCCAGCACCGCATGCACCACGATCAACGAGAAAAAGCTGTTGCCCAGGCCCAGCGGTGCAAAGAACAGGTAACTGGCCACGCCGATAATCACCACCGGCACCACCATCGGCGAAATCACCAGCGCCATGACCAACGCCTTGCCGGGGAAATTACCGCGCGTCAGGCCGATCGCCGCCAGGGTGCCGAACACCATAGCCAGCACCGTGGCCGCCGGGGCGACGATGATGCTGTTCTTCAGCGCACGCATCCATTCGGCGGAGGCGAAGAAGTCCTGGTACCAGTGCAGCGAAAAACCTTGCAGCGGGTACACCAGGAAACTGCCGCTGTTGAACGACAGCGGAATGATCACCAGCACGGGCAATATCAGGAACAACAGGATCAAGCCGCAAAGGATCCGCAAGCTGTAGAACCACACCCGCTCAACGGGCGACTTATAAGGGCTCAGCATCGCAGGGCCTCCTTAGCTCAGGCGCAGGCGGCTGGCGCCCACCAGCCGGTTGTAGATCAGGTACAGCACCACGGTCGCCAGCAGCAGCAAGCCGCCCAACGCCGTCGCCATGCCCCAGTTGATACTGGTGTTGGTGTAGAACGCCACGAAGTAGCTGACCATCTGGTCGTTCGGGCTGCCCAGCAGGGCCGGGGTGATGTAGTAACCAATTGCCAGGATGAACACCAGCAGGCAACCGGCGCCCACTCCGGCGTAGGTCTGCGGGAAATACACGCGCCAGAAGCTGGCGAACGGGTGACAACCCAGGGAAATCGCGGCGCGCATGTAGGTCGGCGAGATGCCTTTCATCACGCTGTAGATCGGCAGAATCATGAACGGCAGCAGGATGTGCACCATGGAGATGTAGACACCGGTACGGTTGAACACCAGTTCCACCGGTTTGTCGATCAGTCCCAAGCTCATCATTGCGCTGTTGATCAGGCCGCCGGACTGCAGCAACACAATCCACGCGGCTACCCGCACCAGGATCGAGGTCCAGAACGGCAGCAACACTAGAATCATCAACAGATTGCTTTTGCGCGCCGGCAGGTTGGCCAGCAGGTACGCCAGGGGATAGGCCAGCAGCAGGCAGATAGCCGTGATCACCAGGCCCATCCAGAAAGTGCGGGCAAAAATGTCCAGGTAGATCGCCTGGTCTGGCGTGGCCGGCGCTACTTCGCCGAGGTCGTCGATGCGGTGATCGACAGCCGCCAGCAGGTAGAACGGTGTCAGGCTGCTGGTATTGCGCCGGATCGCCTGCCAGTACGCCGGGTCGCCCCAGCGTTCGTCGAGGTTTTCCAACGCTTCCTTATAAGAGGCAGGCGCTTCACTGAACGGCAGCGCCCGCGCGGTTTTGGTCAGCAGGCTGCGGTAGCCGGCCAGTTCCATGTTCAGGCGCTTGGACAGATCGCCCAGGGTCTGGTTTTTGCGCGCTTCGCCCAGGTCTTCACTGAGGGCCTGGTACACCGGCTCGCCCGGCAAGCCACGACCGTCCCAGGCCGTCACCGCCACCACGGTGCGCGGCAGACCGCCCACCACTTCCGGGTTGCCCACGCTTTTGTAGAGCAGCGCAACGATCGGCACCAGGAACACCAGCAGCAAAAACAGCACCAGCGGCGCAATCAAGGCCTGGGCCTTCCAGCGATTAAGCCGCTCGGCGCGCGCCAGGCGCTGCTTGAGGGTGGGGCTGTTGACCTCGTTCGAGGGAACGGCGATAGCCATGGCTGACTCCGGATCTTGAAAATGACGACACATCTATGGCTGGGCTCTAACCCGTAGTGAGCGGGCTTGCCCCGCGCTGGGTGGCGAAGCCGCCCTGAAACCAGGCACCTGGATTCTGTCTGGAAGAATGCGGCGCCTGGCTTGGGGCGGCTTCGCCACCCAGCGCGGGGCAAGCCCGCTCACTACAAAGTCCGATCCAGAAGGGTTACTTGGCAGCCCAGGAATTGAAGCGCTGCTCCAACTGCTCACCGTTGTCCGCCCAGAAGCTCACATCGATCTGCACTTGGTTGGCGATGTTTTCCGGGGTGGTCGGCATGTCCTTGAGGATGTCCTTGGCCAGCAACGGGACGGCTTGGGTATTGGCTGGGCCGTAGGCGATGTTTTCCGAGTAGATCTTCTGCTGCTGCGGCTGCACCGAGAAAGCGATGAATTTCTTCGCCGCTTCCGCACGATCCTTGGCCAGGCCTTTAGGAATGGCCCACGCGTCGAAGTCGTAGATACCGCCGTTCCATACCACTTTCAGGTTGCTTTCTTTCTGCACGGCGGCAATGCGGCCGTTGTAGGCCGAGCTCATCACCACGTCACCCGAGGCCAGGTACTGCGGCGGTTGTGCGCCGGCTTCCCACCACTGGATCGACGGCTTGAGTTCATCGAGTTTCTTGAATGCGCGGTCCTGGCCATCTTTGCCGGCCAGCACTTTGTATACGTCCTTAGGCGCCACGCCGTCGGCCATCAAGGCGAATTCCAGGGTGTACTTGGCGCCTTTGCGCAAACCGCGCTTGCCCGGGAATTTCTTGGTGTCCCAGAAATCCGCCCAGCTGGTCGGCGCGGACGCCAACTTATCGGCGTTGTAGGCCAGCACCGTCGACCATACGAAGAAGCCCACGCCGCACGGCTGGATCGCCCCCTTCACGTAATCGGCAGCGTTGCCGAACAGTTTCGGGTCCAGTGGCTCGAACATGTCTTCGTCGCAGCCACGGGACAGTTCAGGCGACTCCACCTCCACCAGGTCCCAGGACACGCTCTTGGTGTCGACCATGGCTTTCACCTTGGCCATTTCGCCGTTGTACTCGCCGGCGACGATCTTGCCGTTGCCCGCGCTTTCCCACGGTGCGTAGAAGGCTTTGACCTGAGCCGCCTTGTTCGCGCCACCAAAGGACACGACGGTCAGGTCCGGGCCGGCCATGGCCTGTGTCGCGCCCATCAAACTCAATGCCAGGACGGAATACTTCAAGGAACTCAACATTGTTGTTCTCTCCACGTGCAGGGTTGGTGAAGCCATGGGGCGATCAATTCGCCTCTAGAAGTGGGTCGAGTGCGCGAACGTGCTCGACTTGCCAGCCAATCGGTACCACGTCGCCGACCGCCAGGGCTGGGTCCAGCTCGGCAATCGGTTGTTTCACAAAAAAATCGGCCTTGCCGCAGACTTCCAGGCGCACGCGCACGTGGTCGCCCAGGTAGATGAATTCCGCCACCCGCCCGGAGAAGCGGTTGACGCAGCTTTCGCTGGAGCCATTGAGGCTCACACGTTCCGGACGCACCGAAAGCGTTACCGGGCCACCGACCTGGCCGACGTTCACGGCCAGCGCCTCGACTTTCTCGCCGCGCGCCAGCTCGACGACACAGCGGTCGCCGGTGTGGCTGTGCAGGCGGCCATTGAGACGGTTGTTTTCACCGATGAAGTTGGCGACGAAGGTGTTCTTGGGTTCTTCGTACAACGTGCGCGGTGCGGCGATCTGTTGGATCTCGCCCTGGTGGAACACTGCCACCCGGTCGGACATGGTCAACGCTTCGCCCTGGTCGTGGGTCACGTACACCACGGTCACGCCGAGGCGCTGATGCAGGTGCTTGATCTCCATCTGCATGTGTTCGCGCAGTTGCTTGTCGAGGGCGCCGAGGGGTTCGTCCATCAGCACCAGTTGCGGTTCGAACACCAACGCTCGGGCCAGCGCCACACGCTGTTGCTGGCCGCCGGACAGTTGCGCCGGGTAGCGTTGGGCGAACGCGTCGAGCTGGACCATGCTCAGCACGCGTTTGACCCGCTCGCTGATATCGGTCTTGCTCAGGCCACGCACAGAGAGGGGAAACCCCAGGTTTTCGGCCACGGTCATGTGCGGGAACAGCGCGTAGTTCTGGAACACCATGCCGATGTCGCGCTTGTGCGGCGGTACGTTGTTGATGGAGCGCCCGGCCAGCTGGATTTCACCGGCGGTCGGCGTTTCAAAGCCGGCGAGCATCATCAGGCTGGTGGTCTTGCCCGAACCGGAAGGCCCGAGCAGGGTAAGGAACTCGCCCTTGCGAATCTCCAGGTTGAGGTCTTTGACGATCAGGTTCTCGCCGTCGTAGCTCTTCTGCACGCCACGAAAGCTGACCAGCACATCATTTGTATCCACCTCGCTCATACCCGCACCTTTGTATTTTGGACTGCTGTGGAACAAGCGTAGTCCAGGCACGAGCCCCCGGAAATCGGGGGCCAGGAGAGAATGGCATCAGCCGGATGGAAGGTTCGGGGTAGGGATCGCCCTACACGCATGGCGGGGATAGAACAGTGCCGCAGCGCCCTGCGCCAGCCATCAGCTCAGCGCCGCTCAAAGGGCGTCGTAAACAGGCATGTGGTTAAAGCAGCTTGTGCTCCATCGCGTACTTCACCAGTTCAGCCAGGGAGGTGATATTGAGCTTTTGCATCAACCGCGCCTTGTGCGTGCTGATGGTCTTGCTGCTCAGCGCCAGTTGCTGGGCGATATCGTTGACGTTGGCGCCCTGGGCCAGACGCTCGAACACCGAGAACTCGCGCTCCGAGAGCAATGAATGCAGCGGCCGGGTATCGGTAAGGCCGACTTCGAAGACCATGCGGTCGGCCAGGTCCGGGTCGATGTAACGCCCGCCGGCCGCGACCTTGCGGATCGCCGTGAGCAACAGCGCCGGGTCGCTGTCCTTGGTCGCATAACCCGCCGCCCCCACTTTCAAGGCTCGGGCGGCCATTTGCGCTTCATCGTGCATCGACAGCACCAGGATCGCCGGCGGATTGTTCAACGCACGAATGCGCGCAATCGCTTCCAGGCCATTGACGCCGGGCATCGAGATGTCCAGCAACACCACCTCGCACGGCACATGGCGCAAGGTCTCGAGCAGTTGCTCGCCATTGCTCGCTTCCCCAACCACCAGCAGGTCTTTGGCCAGGCCGATCAATTGCTTGATACCTTCACGAACAATGGTGTGGTCTTCGGCTACCAGTACGCGGATCACAAGGACTTCCTCTTGGTGTTATGCATCCAACGGCACCGTCACACTCAGGGTGGTGCCCTCCCCCCGTTCGCTGTCCAGGCGCAGTTGCCCGCCCATGATCAGCACCCGCTCACGCATGCCCACCAGGCCGAATGATACCGGTCGGCCCTGGGCCTGGATGAAACCGACGCCATCGTCGCTGATGGTCAGCCGTAAATCCGTCCCTTCCACCGCCAGGGTCAGCTCGACAGTATGCGCCTGGGCGTGGCGCATCACATTGGTCAGCGCTTCCTGCAGGATGCGAAACAGGCCGATCGCCTTGGCATCGCTCAGCGCCGGCAGGTTATCCGGCACCTGCACCAGGCAAGGAATGTGTGTGCGCGCTTCAAAGCGTCGCGCCTGCCATTCGATGGCCGAGGCAATGCCTGCATCCAGAATCGGCGGGCGCAGTGCCGTCGCCACATCCCGCACCAGCTGGAACAGCTGGGCGATCAGGCGTTTCATGCTGTTCAAACGCTCGTGCAAACCGGGGTCGAGTTGCGCATAGGCCAGCTCGCACATGGAAGTTTCGAGCTTGAGCACGGTGAGCATTTGCCCGAGTTCGTCGTGCACCTCACGGGCAATACGGGCTTTTTCTTCT
The DNA here is from genome assembly GCF_058145955.1 of Pseudomonas sp. A39. Taxonomy (NCBI): domain Bacteria; kingdom Pseudomonadati; phylum Pseudomonadota; class Gammaproteobacteria; order Pseudomonadales; family Pseudomonadaceae; genus Pseudomonas; species Pseudomonas sp. A39. The sequence continues at coordinate 170,767 of NZ_JBYVMD010000010.1, read as the reverse complement.
TCGCGCACGGTTTCCAGGTGGGCGGACAGCTCGCGCAGTTGCGCTTCACTTTGCAGCAAGGCGGCCAGCGTTCGGCGCAACTCGGTGACGTCGTTGAGGTAGACCACCAGGTATTCGGCCTCGGCAAAGCGCAGAAAGCTCAAGGACACGTTGGTCGGCAGGATGCTGCCATCTGCACGCCGGCAATCGGTGGCAAAGTTCTGTGGGCCCTCTTCGCTGGCCCGCGCGCGCTTCCACAGGTTGAGCCAGCGGTCCATATCCAAGGTGGGGTCGAGGTCAATAAGCGGCCGCTCGATCAACGCACCGGGGCCGTAGCCAAGCATGTTTTCGGCCGCACGGTTGGCGTAGCGCACATGGCTGTCCCAGTTGACCCAAAGGATACCGACCGTGCTTTGATCGATGGAGAATTGCGTCAGCCGTAGTGCTTCGGCGCCGGCTGCACGGGCCTCGCTCTCTTCGCGGGCAGCCAGTAAGCCGTGCTCCAACACGCGCTGCTGGCGACGCTGCCAGAACACCACCGCCAGGCTGGCAAGCAGGAGCAGGCCCAGCAACAGGCTGACGTTTTGCCACAGGCCCGGTGATTCCGTCAGCCGTGGGTACTTGGGCTGCAGCCAGCGGCTGTGCAGTTGGTCCAGGTCGCGGGCGGGGATGGCGCGCAAGGCGCTTTCCATGATGCCGGCCAGCTCCGGCCATTCCCGACGTGTAGCCACCCGCAGCAATTGCGGCAGGCCGATATCGCCCACGACCGCCAGCCCGGCGAACTCCGCCTCGCCGGACAAACGGCTAAGTTGCGCCTCATCCACCACGGCGTAGCGCGCTTGCTGGCTGACCAGCAATTGCAGGGCCTGGCGCTCCATGGGCACGCCTTGCAGGTTCAGGCTCGGATAGGTACTGCGCAGGTAATCGGCCACGGCGCTGGGCATGCGCACGGCGACGCGGGATTGGTCATCGAGTTTTTCCAACTCCACCGCGCCGCCGCCCTCCCGGATGCCGACGATGTGCTGCGGCACACGCATGTAGGGATCGGAGAACAACCACAGGCGCAAACCGGCCGGGGTTTGCTGCAGGCCAGGGGCGATGTCCACTTCGCCCTCGCGTACGGCCGCTTCCAGTTGCTCCTGGCTGGGGAAGTTGCGCCAGGTCAGCTCGATGCCCAGCGCCTTGGCCAGCCACTGCATCAAGTCGACATTTGCCCCGGACAACCGCTGCAAACGCCGATCGTATTGCGCGTATGGCGCCTGCAACACCAGGCCCACCCGCAGCTCCGGGTGCTGGGCCAGCCATTCGCGTTGTTGCACAGTGAGCTGCGCCTGGGGTGCGGCGGGCGCAGGGGCGGCATTTGCCATCAAGGCAAGGCACAAACAGCCGATAACCAGCAGACAGCGAAAACCCATGATCCACGTCTCACATCACTGACAAATACTGACCAACCCATTAGGCTGCTGGAATCACTTCTGGCCGGGAATTAACGATGCCCTTTCTCCACCGTTCGGCACTGCCAGCATTGTGCCTGTCGCTGCTTATTACCAGTGCCTTTTCTGTACAGGCCGCTGACGCGCCTGAGCCTGCCGTCGAAAAACCCGTCGAACGCCAGCCCTTGCCCGAGCGCAGCAAGGAAGAAGCCAGCGCCCTGGAACGTAAAATCCCGCAACAGGAACAGCAACAATTGCAGGCCGGCAGCGATACCTTTCTCGCGCTGTGGAAACCGGCCAACAGCGCCGAGCCCGAAGGCGTGGTGATTATCGTACCCGGCGCCGGCGAAAATGCTGACTGGCCGCAAGCAATCAGCCCGTTGCGGCATAAATTGCCGGATGCCAATTGGGGCAGTCTCAGCCTGTCATTGCCGGACGTGAGCGTAGATACCCTGCCGCCGCGCGTCATGGAAGCGCCCAAGGCCACCGTCGACACCAGCAGTAAAGAAGCGAGCACCGCCGACAAACCCATCGAGCAGGCCGCCAGCGCCGAAGCCGAAGGCACCGACCCTGCGGTGGTGCCTGGCGCAGACGAGCAAGACAAGACTGACGCCTCGCGCATCTTCGATCGCATCGATGCCGCCGTGGCCTTCGCCCAGACCCAGAGCGCACGCAGCGTCGTGCTGCTCGGCCACGGCACCGGCGCGTGGTGGGCCGCACGTTATGTGAGCGAGAAGCAACCGTCCCAGGTGCAGAGGCTCGTCATGGTCGCGGCGCAGACGCCCACCGGGCGCCATCCGGATGTGCAGCAACTGGCGCCCGGCCTGAAACTGCCGACCGCCGATGTCTTCTATCAAGACGACGCCCAATCACGCAAAAACGCTCTGGCACGTGCCCAGGCGGCCAAGCGCTTGAAGAATGAGGGTTATAAACAGGTGTCGCTGAAGACCCTGCCCGGCAACAGTGCTGCAGAGCAGGAACAGTTGTATCGCAGGGTTCGTGGCTGGTTGAGCCCGCAGGCGACTTCAGACTGATCACCGGCTTCAACACCACCCTGGATCCAATGTGGGAGGGGGCTTGCTCCCACATGTGGATTGGATTGCCACTTCCCGATCGTTAACGGAAATCCCGGCGCTCGCGGATCAACGTGTAGGCATTGTGCAATTCCCGAGTGCGCTCCGTGGCCTCACGCACTTGCGCAGGACTCGCGCCGGTACCGGCAATCTTGTCCGGATGATGGCGGCTGAGCAGTCGGCGATAGGCACGCTTGATCGCCGACGGTTCGGTGGTCGCCGTCACACCCAGCAAGCGCAACGCATCCTGATAGGTGCCGCCCCGACTCACCAAGGGTTTGCGCTCCGGCGTGTAGTCACCCGCCAATGCCTGGAGTTGTTGCGGCGTCCAGCCCAGCCACTTGCCCCATTGATCAATCAGGTCACGCTCGGCGTCACCGGCCTTGCCGTCCGCCCAGGCCATGCGCCAGCACGCACGCAATACCCCTTCTGCCGCATGGGGTTGAGCCTTGAGCACACGCAGATAGCTGCGCACCCGGTCGGCGCCGGACTTGCCGCGATTAAACGCCGCAATCGCACGGCGTTGCGCTGAGTCGCTCATGTCCAGCCCACGCATTTCCTGGCGCGCCTGCTGGATATGTCCATCCACCACTCGCCCATTGCTCTTGGCCAGACGCCCCAGCAACACAAACAACAACTCGTCATTGCGCAACACCGGGCGCCCGCCCAGGCGCTCGCGCAACTGCGCCCAGCTGTGCAGTTGCAGACGGCGGTCCAGCGCCTGCCCCAACAGCGCACCCAACAAAGCCCCCGGAATACTGGCAATCGCAAAGCCAGCCCCGGCGCCGATCAGCGTCCCTGGCCACAGCATGTTACTGCCCCGCTGCCAGCAGGGTTTCGACTTGCGCCAGGCGCTCCAGCGTGCCGACATCAATCCAGCGTCCTGCCATGTGCTCCCCCGTTACCAGACCTTTGGCCATGGCTGCCCGCAAAAGCGGCGCCAGCTTGAAGGCACCCGCGCTGCAACCCGCGAACAGCTTGGGGTCGAGTACGGAAATGCCACTGAAGGTCAGGTTATCGGCACCGGGCGCGGCATCATGAAGTAAACCCTGATCAAGGTAGAAATCACCGCCCGAGGGGTGATGCGCCGGGTTATCGACCATCACCAGGTGAGCCAGGCCCTTGAGCGGTTGCTTGAGCCGGGCGAAGTTGTAATCGGTCCAGATATCGCCATTGACCACCAGGAACGGCTCATCCCCCAGTAACGGCAGTGCCTGGAAAATCCCGCCGCCGGTTTCCAGCGGCTCACCCTCAGGCGAATAACGGATGCGCAAGCCAAACTGCGCGCCGTCCCCCAGATAGCTTTCGATCTGCTGGCCGAGCCAGGCATGGTTGATCACGATCTCGGTGAAGCCGGCCTTGGCCAGCGCCTCCAAGTGATACTCGATCAAGCGCTTACCGCCGGCCTGCACCAGCGGCTTGGGCGTGTGCAAGGTCAGCGGACGCATCCGCTCGCCTTTGCCGGCGGCCAGGATCATGGCCTTCATACGCTCGCCTCGGCGGGTTGACGCAGGCTGGCCAGCAGTTCACCCAGTTCGCTCAGTTCCGGACGGTCCGCCAGTACCGCTTCTATATAAGCAAAGAAGCGCGGTACGTCGGCCAGGTAGCGTGGCTTACCGTCGCGATGACAGATGCGCGCAAAAATGCCGATGACCTTGAGGTGACGCTGCACGCCCATCAAGTCGCTGGCACGCAGGAATTCTTCGACATCCGCCTGCACCGGAATGCCCAATTGCCCGGCACGCTGCCAGTAACCGCGCTGCCAATCCCGCACGCGGGCCTTGGGCCAACTGAGGAAGGCATCTTTGAACAGGCAAGTGATGTCATAGGTGACAGGCCCGTAGACCGCATCCTGGAAGTCCAGCACGCCAGGGTTCGGTTCGCTGATCATCAGGTTGCGCGGCATGTAGTCGCGGTGTACCAGCACCTTTGGCTGGGCCAGGGCGCTGTCGATCAGGTGATCGCTGACACGCTGCCAAAGCGCTTGCTGCTGCGTATCGAGTTCGATACCCAGATGCCGGCGCACGTACCACTCGGGAAACAATTCGAGCTCGCGGCGCAGCAAGGCTACGTCATAGCTGGGCAGTGGCGCGTCCATCGGTAATTGCTGAAAAGCCAGCAAGGCGTCGATGGCATCGGCAAACAATTGATCGGCATTCTGCTCGTCAATCACGTCCAAATAGGTTTTTGTGCCCAGGTCATTGAGCAAAAGAAAGCCTCGCGGCAAATCTTCTGCATAAATTTTTGGCACATTTATTCCCGACTTCGCTAACAAATGCGCGATATCGACGAAAGGTTTGCAGTTTTCCTGGGGGGGTGGGGCGTCCATCACCACGAATGTCCGGCCACCGCCTTCCCAACGGAAATAGCGCCTGAAACTCGCGTCGCTGCTGGCCGCGGTCAATGTGGCCGGGGGTACGGCACCCCAGCCTTGAGCGTTGAAAAGGATCGGCAACTGCTCATCCAGCCAGACTTCCAGCTGTTGTAAACGTAGATCGTGCTCGGGCATTACAAGGGTCTCCGACGGCGCTAGCCGTCAAGCGGGGCATGCTTTATTATCACGCATCTTTTTCAGACCATCGAGAGGCGTGCGGCCCAAACCGCGGGCAGATGGCACGCAGGAAGCCCGGACTAATAAGATGGCATTGAAATCCCCCGCGTTTCGTAGAAAATTTCCGTTGCTGGTAACCGGCAGTCTGCTGGCCCTGCAACCCTTCGCCACCTCATTCGTGGTCGCCGCGGAACAGTATGACTGCTCAGTCTCTGCTTCGGGTGCCTGGGATTGCGCGCCGAAAACCGCCGCAGCCCCGTTGCCACCACGCCCGGTGCATGATGGCGCAGCCATCAGCTCCGCCAACAGCACGGCGCAAGCCGATGCCGGCGGCAAAGCCGAGGCCGTGCCGCAGACCGCACTGGTCACCGAATCCAAGGGCCGTGGCCTGCGCTCGCGCAGCGCCGACTACAGCCACCTGGACTGGGTACCGCGCGACAAGCTGACCGCAGCGCAACTGGCCGAAACCGGCCCTTACTGCGGCGGTGCGTACATCGAGCCGACTCGTCCTGGCATGAACGACAAGACGAACAAGAGCGATGCGCCCACCTTCATCGGCGCCAAGGCCTCGCGTTACGAGCAGGAACAACAGGTCGCGACCCTGGCCGGTGACGTCGTCATGCGCCAGGGCAGCATGCAGCTGGAATCGGAAGAAGCCAGCCTGTACCAGGCCGAGAACCGTGGCGAGCTGAACGGCAAAGTCCGTCTGCGCGACAACGGCGCACTGATCGTGGGCGACCACGCCGAAGTGCAACTCGATACCGGCGCGGCCCAGATCGACAACGCCGAATACGTGCTGCACAAGTCGCGTATCCGCGGTAACGCGCTGTACGCCAAGCGTGCCGAGAACGCGATCATCCGTCTCAAGGACGGTACGTACACAACGTGCGAGCCAGACAGCAACGCCTGGCAGCTCAAGGGCAACAACATCACGTTGAACCCGGCCACCGGTTTCGGTACGGCCACCAACGCGACGTTGCGGATCAAGAACATCCCGATCCTCTATACCCCTTACATCTACTTCCCGATCGACGACCGTCGTCAATCCGGCTTCCTGCCGCCAAGCTTCAGCACCGGCAGCGAAACCGGCTTCACCCTGGTTACGCCGTACTACTTCAACCTGGCGCCAAACTACGACGCCACGTTGTACCCGCAATACATGACCAAGCGCGGTTTGTTGATGGAAGGCGAATTCCGCTACCTCACCAAGTCCAGCGAAGGCCAGTTCGGCGGCGCGTACCTGAACGACGACAACGACGAGCGCAGCAAGCAGACCGATTACGAAAAAACCCGCTACATGCTCAACTGGCAACACAAGGGTGGGCTGGATTCGCGTGTACTGACCCAGGTCGACTACACCCGGATCAGCGATCCTTACTACTTCCAGGATCTGAAGTCGTTCCAGGAAGGCGTTGAAAGCCGGGATGCCCTTAATCAACAGGGTTCCGTGACCTACCGGGGCGACTCTTACCAGGCGCGCCTGAACGTCCAGGCTTACCAGTTGGCGACGATCTCCCAGATCACGCCGTATGACCGGTTGCCGCAAATCACCTTCAATGGTGCGCTCCCGTATCATCCGGGCGGGCTGGACTTTACCTACGAGACTGAAGCTGTTCGCTTTGAACGCAGTCTGGAGAACGGTACCTTTACCGATCAGGACGGCCTCGTGTCGCCTCGCCTGGACACCTACGTCAGAGGCCTGACCCGTGCAAACGGTACTCGACTCAACGTAGCTCCAGCTGTTGAATATCCGATGAACTGGACCTATGGCTTTGTGACGCCGAAGCTCAAGTACGTCTACACCAAGTACGACCTGGACCTGGACAGCACCGGCAAGAACCAGATTATTGCTGACCAAGCTGCAGCAACCGCCGCCAACCCTTACGCGGGTGGCACGTTCAAGAGCTCCCAGGACCGTGCGGTTCCGGTGGCGAGTGTCGACAGCGGCCTGTACTTTGATCGCAACACCAACTGGTTCGGCAAAGATTATCGCCAGACCCTTGAGCCGCGTGCGTTCTACCTCTACGTACCGAACAAGGACCAGGCTGATATCCCGGTCTTCGACACCAGCGAATACTCGTTCAGCTACGCCTCGCTGTTCCGCGACAACCGCTTCAGCGGCGCTGACCGGATCGGTGACGAGAACAAGCTGTCCCTGGGCTTGACCAGCCGCTGGATCGAAGACAACGGCTTCGAGCGTCAGCGCGTCTCCGTGGGCCAGGCGCTGTACTTCAAGGATCGTGAAGTCCAACTGCCGGGCATCCTGGCTTCCGACCGTGCCGATGCAAACTCGGATGTATCACCAGTCGCCCTGGACTACGAGTTCCGCTTCAACCGCGACTGGCGCGCCACCGCTGATTACAACTGGGACACCGAGGAACACAGTCCTCGTTCCGGCAGCGCGATGCTTCACTACCAGCCGGAAGACAACCCGAACAAGATCATCAACGTCGGTTACCGTTATCGTAACGACCAGGTGGTCTACAACCAGCTGACCGGCAAATGGCAGTTCGGTGGTGACTACGGGCAGCCAGGCGATCCGAACTTCGTGAAGGATTACTACAAAATCCAACAACACGACTTCTCGATGATGTGGCCGATCATTCCTCAGTGGAACCTGATCACCCGCTGGCAGTATGACTACGCCCGCAACCGCACCCTGGAAGCCTTCGGTGGTTTCGAGTACGACAACTGCTGCTGGAAACTGCGCGTCATCAACCGTTACTGGGTTTCCAACGACGAATACAGCCAGATCGCCCCGCTTAACGAAAAGGGTGACCACGGGCTCTTCTTCCAGATCGTCCTCAAAGGACTCGGCGGCCTGACCGGCGCCAAGGTAGAGAGCTTCCTCGACAAAGGCATTGAAGGTTATCGTGAACGTGAAGACCAAGCTTTCTGATTGTCTGCGCCCGCTAGTGCTGGGCGCACTGCTCCTGGGGACCGCATCGGCTCACGCTGCGGTTCAACAACTGGACAAGGTCGTGGCCATCGTCGATAACGACGTGATCATGCAGAGCCAACTGGACCAACGCGTCAAGGAAGTCCAGCAAACCATCGCCAAGCGTGGCGGTGGCGTGCCACCTACCAGCGTCCTGGACCAACAGGTACTGGAACGCCTGATCGTCGAAAACCTGCAACTGCAGATCGGTGATCGTTCCGGCATCCGTATTTCGGACGAAGAACTGAACCAGGCCGTGGGCACTATTGCCCAGCGCAACAACATGAGCATTGACCAGTTCCGTGCAGCCCTGGCCCACGACGGTTTGTCCTATGAGGACGCCCGTGACCAGATCCGCCGTGAAATGATCATCAGCCGTGTGCGTCAGCGCCGTGTCGCCGAGCGGGTTCAGGTGTCCGAGCAGGAAGTGAAGAACTTCCTGGCGTCCGACTTGGGCAAGATGCAGCTTTCCGAAGAACTGCACTTGGCCAATATCCTGATCCCAACCCCGGACAGCGCCAACTCCGAGCAGCTCAATGCAGCCGCCGCCAAGACCCAGGCTATCTATGATCGCCTCAAGGCCGGTGCTGATTTTGCCCAGATGGCCATTGCCCAGTCCGGCAGCGACAACGCCCTCGAAGGCGGTGACATGGGCTGGCGTAAAGCCGCTCAACTGCCACCTCCGTTCGACCGTGAACTGAGCGCCATGGAAGTGGGTGGTATCACCCAGCCTGCGCGTACGCCGGGTGGCTTCATCATCCTCAAGCTCCTGGAAAAACGCGGCGGTGAAACCTCGCTCAAGGATGAGGTACATGTTCGCCACATCCTGGTCAAACCGAGTGAAATCCGTACCGAAGCCCAAACCAAGGAACTGGCCCAGAAGATCTATGACCGCATCGAAAGCGGTGAAGACTTCGCCACCTTGGCCAAAAGCTTCTCGGAAGACCCAGGTTCCGCCCTCAACGGCGGCGATTTGAACTGGATCGACCCGAAGGCCCTGGTGCCTGAGTTCCAGCAGGTGATGGCCGATACTCCGCAAGGCGTACTGTCCAAGCCGTTCAAGACCCAATATGGCTGGCATGTGCTGGAAGTCCTTGGCCGTCGCGCTACCGACAACACCAACCAAGCCCGCGAGCAACAAGCGTTGAACGTACTGCGTAACCGCAAGTACGACGAAGAGCTGCAAACCTGGCTGCGTCAGATCCGTGACGAAGCCTACGTGGAAAACAAGCTGCCAGGCGCCCCGCAAACAGGCACCGACCAGGCCGCTCAGTGAAACCCCAGCGTTTCGCGGTGACACCCGGCGAGCCGGCCGGCATTGGTCCTGACCTGTGCCTGCTGCTCGCCTCGCAACCTCAGCCACACCCCCTGATTGCTATTACCAGCCGCGACCTGCTCCTTGAGCGGGCCGCGCAGCTGGGTGTGGCTGTCACTTTGCTGGACGTGGCGCCAGGCAACTGGCCCGACTTGCCCGCCCCCGCCGGTAGCTTGTATGTGTGGGACACCCCGCTACAGGCCAAGGTGGTTGCCGGGCAACTGGACAAGGCCAACGCGGCGTTCGTGCTGGAAACCCTGACGCGCGCAGGGCAAGGCTGCATCGATGGCGATTTCGCCGGCATGATCACGGCCCCGGTGCACAAGGGCGTGATCAACGAATCCGGCATCGCCTTTTCCGGCCACACCGAGTTCCTCGCCGAACTGACCCACACCGCTCAAGTCGTGATGATGTTGGCCACACGCGGCCTGCGGGTCGCCCTGGTGACCACGCACCTGCCGCTGCGTGAGATTGCCGATGCCATCACCGTCGAGCGACTGGAGCGCGTGACACGCATCCTGCACGCCGACCTGCAACAGAAATTCGGCATCGCCCAACCGCGCATCCTGGTCTGTGGGCTTAACCCCCACGCCGGTGAAGGCGGCCACCTGGGCCATGAAGAAATCGACATCATCGAACCCACCCTGGAGCGTCTGCGCCAAGAAGGCATGGACCTGCGCGGCCCACTGCCAGCGGACACTCTGTTTACCCCCAAATATCTGGAGCACTGCGACGCAGTGCTGGCGATGTACCACGACCAGGGGCTGCCGGTGCTTAAATACAAAGGCTTCGGCGCCGCCGTCAACGTGACACTGGGCCTGCCGATCATCCGTACCTCCGTCGACCATGGCACTGCCCTGGACCTGGCGGGCAGCGGCAAGATCGATACCGGCAGCCTGCACGTGGCCCTGGAAACCGCCTATCAGATGGCCGAGACCCGTATATGACTGAGCATTACCAACACCGGGCGCGTAAGCGCTTCGGGCAAAACTTCCTGCACGACGCCGGCGTGATCGACCGCATCCTGCGCTCGATCCATGCCAAGCCCGAAGACCGTCTGCTGGAAATCGGCCCGGGCCAGGGCGCATTGACCCAGGGCCTGCTGGCCAGCGGCGGCCAACTGGACGTGGTGGAACTGGACAAGGACCTGATCCCGATCCTCAACCAGCAGTTCGCCGGCATGCCCAACTTCAACCTGCATCAGGGGGATGCACTGAAGTTCGACTTCAATACCCTCAATGCAGCGCCCAACAGCCTGCGGGTGGTAGGTAACCTGCCGTACAACATCTCCACGCCGCTGATTTTCCACCTGCTGAACAACGCCGGGATCATCCGCGACATGCACTTCATGCTGCAAAAGGAAGTGGTGGAACGCCTGGCTGCCGGGCCGGGGGGTGGTGATTGGGGTCGGCTGTCGATCATGGTCCAGTACCACTGCCGCGTCGAACACCTGTTCAACGTCGGCCCCGGTGCGTTCAACCCGCCGCCGAAGGTCGACTCGGCCATCGTGCGCCTGGTGCCACACGCCGTGCTGCCGCATCCGGCCAAGGATCACAAATTGCTTGAGCGCGTGGTGCGTGAAGCCTTCAACCAGCGCCGCAAAACCCTGCGCAACACGCTCAAGGCGCTGTTGAGCCAGGCCGAAATCGAAGCCGCCGGCGTCGATGGCAGCCTGCGGCCCGAGCAGTTGGACCTGGCCGCATTCGTGCGCTTGGCCGACCAGCTTGCCATCCAGCCTGCGCCCACTGCGGACTGAAGCCTGTAGTGCCTGGGCCGGACAGCATGTCTGGCCTAGTGCCCGCTTCTTGGCCTAGACTGACCCGCATCTGCTGTCCTCCGCTTTTGCTTTTAAGGCCTCTTGCATGTCCGATCCTCGCTACCAGATCGACGTCAGCGTCGTCACCCGCTTCCTCGCGGACCAATCGCAACCTGAACAGAACCGCTTCGCCTTTGCCTACACCATCACGGTGAAAAACAACGGGCTGGTGCCGGCCAAGTTGCTGTCACGCCACTGGGTCATCACCGACGGTGACGGCCAGGTCGAAGAAGTGCGCGGCGCGGGCGTGGTAGGCCAGCAGCCGCTGATCGACATAGGCGCCAGCCACACCTACAGCAGCGGCACGGTGATGACCTCCAAGGTCGGCACCATGCAGGGTTCGTATCAGATGAAAGCCACTGACGGTAAATTGTTCGACGCCATCATTGCGCCCTTCCGCCTCGCGGTGCCGGGAGCCCTGCACTGATGGCGACCTATGCGGTCGGCGACCTGCAAGGTTGTCTGGAGCCCCTCAAGTGCCTGCTTGATCGCGTAGCCTTCGACCCGGCAAAGGATCGACTGTGGCTGGTGGGTGATGTGGTCAACCGGGGCCCTGAGTCCCTGGAGACCCTGCGCTACTTATATAGCCTGCGTGACTCCCTGGTGTGCGTGCTGGGCAACCACGACCTGCACCTGCTGGCGGCCAGCAACACGATCGAGCGCCTGAAAAAGGGCGACACCCTGCGGGAAATCCTCGAAGCGCCGGATCGCGCCGAGTTGCTCGACTGGCTGCGCCGGCAAAAAATCATGCATTACGACCAAGGCCGCAACATGGCCCTGGTCCATGCTGGCATCCCGCCCCAGTGGACACTGAAGAAAGCCCTCAAGTGTGCCGCTGAAGTCGAAAGCGCACTGGCCGATGACACCCTGTATACCGCCTATCTCGACGGCATGTACGGCAACGATCCCGTCAAGTGGGACAACGACCTGACCGGCGTCGCCCGCCTACGAGTGATCACCAACTATTTCACCCGCATGCGCTTCTGCACCGCTGAAGGCAAACTGGACCTCAAGAGCAAAGAAGGCGCCGACACCGCGCTGCCGGGTTACAAACCGTGGTTTGCTCACAAAGAGCGCAAGACCCGTGACACCAAGATCGTTTTTGGTCATTGGGCAGCGCTTGAAGGCAAGTGCGATGAGCCCGGCATCTTCGCCCTCGACACCGGTTGCGTGTGGGGCGGCGCCATGACCCTGATGAATATCGACACCGGCGAGCGTTATAGCTGCCAGTGCGAATCTCCCCTTCCCGTTACACTGCCGGCTACGGCCAAGCCATAGGAGCCCGCCATGAGCGAATTCAAACGTATCCATCCCGAACACGCCCAGGCCCTGCGCGAGCAAGGTGCAGTGGTGGTCGACATCCGTGACCAGCCGACGTATGCGGCCGGCCACATCACCGGTGCCCAGCACGTGGACAACGTCAACATCGCCGACTTCATCCGCGCCGCCGACCTTGACGCCCCCGTGATCGTGGCGTGCTACCACGGCAATTCCAGTCAGAGCGCGGCGGCCTATCTGGTCAGCCAGGGTTTCTCCGATGTCTACAGCCTGGACGGTGGCTTTGAGCTTTGGCGTACGACTTATCCTGCGGAAATTTCTTCAGGCAATTCGCAATAATTTTTTTCACACCCCGCTACCCCGCGTGACGCTTGGGCTAGCGCCGTTTCTGACGAACGGCGCAGCCAAACTAATTACGTATCGCGCCTTGACCTCTCCGATTCCGAACTATCCTTAAGCGCAGGCCATCCGAATCAGGGGAGAGCCGGTACACCGGCGTGCGGGTCATCGGTAGCGTTTCAGGGTGTTTGGGGGGAAAACGGCCATTGGTGTTCGCCAATGTCTGCCAGCATCGACTGATTGATCCGGCGTCGGCTCCACGTATCGAGCGAGGTGACGACGTCATGAGTATCTTTAGCCACTTCCAACAACGCTTCGCGTCCACACAGCAGGAAGAACTCACGCTGCAAGAGTATCTCGAGCTGTGCAAACAAGACCGTAGCACCTACGCATCTGCCGCCGAACGCCTGCTCTTGGCGATTGGCGAGCCGGAGCTGGTGGAAACCGCCAACAATTCGCGGCTGTCGCGAATATTCTCCAACAAGGTGATCCGCCGCTACCCGGCCTTTGAAGACTTCCACGGAATGGAAGAATGCATTGACCAGATCGTCTCCTACTTCCGCCATGCCGCCCAAGGCCTGGAAGAGAAGAAACAGATCCTCTACCTGCTCGGCCCCGTCGGCGGCGGTAAATCGTCCCTGGCCGAAAAACTCAAACAACTGATCGAGAAGGTGCCCTTCTACGCCATCAAGGGCTCACCGGTCTTCGAGTCGCCCCTGGGCTTGTTCAACGCCACGGAAGATGGCGCGATCCTCGAAGAAGACTTCGGCATCCCACGGCGCTACCTCAACACCATCATGTCACCCTGGGCCACCAAGCGCCTGGCCGAGTTCGGCGGTGACATCAGCCAGTTCCGCGTGGTGAAACTCTACCCGTCGATCCTCAACCAGATCGGCGTGGCCAAGACCGAGCCGGGCGACGAGAACAACCAGGACATATCGGCGCTGGTGGGTAAGGTCGATATCCGCAAACTCGAGGAATTCCCGCAGAACGACGCCGATGCTTACAGCTACTCGGGCGCACTGTGCCGGGCCAACCAGGGCCTGATGGAGTTCGTGGAGATGTTCAAGGCACCGATCAAGGTGCTGCACCCCCTGCTCACCGCGACTCAGGAAGGCAACTACAACAGTACCGAAGGCCTGGGCGCGATTCCGTTCACCGGGATCCTGCTGGCCCACTCCAACGAATCGGAATGGCACACCTTCCGTAACAACAAGAACAACGAAGCCTTCATCGACCGGATCTATATCGTCAAGGTGCCGTACTGCCTGCGGGTCAGCGATGAGATCAAGATTTACGACAAACTGCTGTTCAACAGCTCGCTGGCCAAGGCCCACTGCGCACCCGACACCCTGAAGATGCTCGCCCAGTTCACCGTGCTGTCACGCCTCAAGGAGCCGGAAAACTCGAACATCTACTCGAAGATGCGTGTGTACGACGGCGAAAACCTCAAGGACACCGACCCCAAGGCCAAGTCGATCCAGGAATACCGCGACACGGCGGGTGTGGATGAGGGCATGAACGGCCTGTCGACGCGCTTTGCGTTCAAGATCCTGTCCAAGGTCTTCAACTTCGACCCCCACGAGATCGCCGCCAACCCGGTACATCTGCTCTACGTGCTGGAACAGCAGATCGAACAGGAGCAATTCCAGGCAGAAACCCGCGAGCGCTACCTGCGCTTCCTCAAGGAATACCTGGCGCCGCGCTACATCGAGTTCATCGGCAAGGAAATCCAGACCGCGTACCTGGAGTCCTACAGCGAATATGGCCAGAACATCTTCGACCGCTACGTGCTGTACGCCGACTTCTGGATCCAGGACCAGGAATACCGGGATCCGGAAACCGGTGAGATCCTCAATCGCGTAGCCCTCAACGAAGAACTGGAGAAAATCGAAAAACCAGCCGGCATCAGTAATCCGAAAGATTTCCGCAACGAAATCGTCAACTTCGTGCTGCGCGCACGGGCCAACAACAACGGCAAGAACCCGACCTGGCTCAGCTACGAGAAGCTGCGGGTGGTCATCGAGAAGAAAATGTTCTCCAACACCGAGGACCTGCTGCCGGTCATCAGCTTCAACGCCAAGGCCAGCAAGGAGGATCAGCAAAAGCACAACGACTTCGTCACACGAATGGTCGAGCGCGGCTACACAGACAAACAGGTACGGCTGCTCTCCGAGTGGTACCTGCGGGTTCGCAAATCGCAGTAAGGCAGCGACAGGCGTGCGCTGCCGGGCTTCTGGCCTGGCAGCCGACCGCTTGTCTCTAAGCTTCCAGCTCGCTGCTTGAAGCTTGTAACGTGAAGCTGCCCGGAGGGCTCCCCATGAGCTATGTGATCGACCGACGCCTCAATGGCAAGAACAAGAGCACGGTAAACCGCCAGCGTTTCCTGCGGCGTTACCGTGACCACATCAAAAAGGCCGTTGAAGAGGCCGTCAGCCGCCGCTCTATCACCGATATGGAGCATGGCGAACAAATCAGCATTCCTGGACGGGACATCGACGAACCGGTGCTGCACCACGGCCGGGGCGGTAAACAGACCGTCGTGCACCCCGGCAACAAGGAATTCACCACCGGCGAACATATCCAGCGCCCCCAAGGCGGTGGCGGCGGCAAGGGCCCCGGCAAGGCGGGTAATTCCGGCGAAGGCATGGATGAGTTCGTGTTCCAGATCACCCAGGAAGAATTCCTCGAGTTCATGTTCGAGGACCTGGAGTTGCCCAACCTGGTCAAGCGCAACCTGACCGGCACCGACACCTTCAAGACCGTCCGCGCCGGGATCAGTAACGAGGGCAACCCGTCACGCATCAACATCATCCGCACCCTGCGCTCGGCCCATGCCCGGCGTATCGCCCTGTCGGGCAGCAGCCGCGCCAAACTGAGGGATGCCAAGGAAGAGTTGGCGCGTTTGAAACGTGAAGAGCCGGACAACTTCGGCGATATTCAGGAAATAGAGGCGGAAATAGAGAAACTCAGCGCACGCATTCATCGTGTGCCATTTCTCGACACCTTTGACTTGAAATACAACCTGCTGGTCAAACAACCCAATCCCAGTTCCAAGGCGGTGATGTTCTGCCTGATGGACGTTTCCGGCTCCATGACCCAGGCCACCAAGGACATCGCCAAGCGCTTCTTTATCCTGCTGTACCTGTTTCTCAAGCGGAACTACGACAAGATCGATGTGGTGTTCATTCGCCACCACACCAGCGCCCGGGAAGTAGACGAAGAAGAGTTCTTCTACTCGCGAGAAACCGGCGGCACCATCGTCTCCAGCGCGTTGAAGTTGATGCAGGAGATCATGGCCGAGCGCTACCCAGCCAACGAGTGGAATATCTACGCCGCCCAAGCCTCGGACGGCGACAACTGGAACGACGACTCGCCTATCTGCCGCGACATCCTGATCAACCAGATCATGCCGTTCGTGCAGTACTACACTTACGTTGAAATCACCCCCCGTGAGCACCAGGCCCTGTGGTTCGAATATGAACGCATCGGCGAAGCCTTTGCCGACACCTTCGCCCAGCAGCAACTGGTCTCGGCCGGCGATATCTACCCGGTCTTCCGTGAACTCTTCCAGCGCAGGTTAGTGACATGACCGCCAAAAAAGAGCAAAAGCGCCAACCCATTTCCACGGGGTCTGAGTGGACCTTTGAACTGATCCAGGCCTATGACCGGGAAATCAGCCGCATTGCGGCGGGTTATGCCCTGGACACCTACCCCAACCAGATCGAAGTGATCACCGCCGAACAGATGATGGATGCCTATGCCTCCGTCGGCATGCCCCTGGGTTATCACCATTGGTCCTACGGCAAACACTTCCTCAGCACCGAAAAGTCCTACAGTCGTGGCCAGATGGGTTTGGCCTACGAGATCGTGATCAACTCCGACCCCTGCATCGCCTACCTGATGGAAGAGAACACCATCTGCATGCAAGCGCTGGTGGTGGCTCACGCATGCTACGGGCACAACAGCTTCTTCAAGGGTAATTACCTGTTCCGCACATGGACCGATGCCAGTTCGATCATCGATTACCTGGTGTTTGCCAAGCAGTACATCATGCAATGCGAGGAGCGCCACGGCATCGATGCGGTGGAAGACCTGCTCGACTCCTGCCATGCCCTGATGAACTACGGAGTCGACCGTTACAAACGCCCCTACCCGATTTCCGCCGAGGAAGAACGTCTGCGCCAGAAAGAGCGCGAAGAGCACCTGCAGAAACAGATCAACGACTTGTGGCGCACCATTCCCAAACGCGCCGGCAAGAACAGCGACAAGGACAATGCGCGCTTCCCCTCCGAACCTCAGGAAAACATCCTCTATTTCCTGGAAAAGCACGCACCGTTGCTGGAACCGTGGCAGCGCGAAATCGTGCGCATTGTGCGCAAGATCGCCCAGTACTTTTATCCACAGCGTCAGACCCAGGTGATGAACGAAGGATGGGCGACGTTCTGGCACTACACCTTGATGAACGACCTGTACGACGAAGGCCTGGTCACTGACGGTTTCATGATGGAGTTTCTCACCTCCCATACCAGCGTGGTGTTCCAGCCAGGCTTCGACAGCCCTTACTACAACGGCATCAACCCTTACGCGCTGGGCTTCGCCATGTACCGCGATATCCGACGCATGTGCGAACACCCAACCGAGGAGGACCGCCGCTGGTTCCCCGAAATCGCCGGCAGCGACTGGCTGTCTACCATCAAGTTCGCCATGAGCAGCTTCAAGGATGAGAGTTTTATCCTGCAGTACCTGTCACCCCAAGTGATTCGTGACCTGAAGCTGTTCAGCATCCTCGATGACGACCTCAAGGATGACCTGCTTGTACCGGCCATCCATGATGAACCCGGCTACCGCACCATCCGCGAAACCTTGGCGGCGCAGTACAACCTGGGCAATCGCGAGCCTAATGTGCAGATCTACAGCATCGATGTGCGTGGCGACCGCTCGTTGACCCTGCGCCATCAGCAACACGACCGCAAACCTCTCGGCGAATCCACCGAAGAAGTGCTCAAGCACCTGCATCGGCTGTGGGGGTTCGACATCCACCTGGAAACCCTGCAAGGCGATCAGGTGATGAAAACCCATCACGTGCCACCGCGCAGCGATCATAACGACAACGACTACGGGCGCCTGGACCTCGCCGTCGTTCATCTCTGAAACAGCAAAGCCTCCATTGGCCAGGCACAGGCGGTATCCTGTGACGCTAATGGAGGCTTTTTCATGAAAATCTACAAAGTCGGCGGGGCCGTACGCGACCGCTTGCTGGGCATCAAGGTCACCGACATCGACCGCGTCGTCGTGGGTGCAACCACAGAAGAGATGCTGGCCAAAGGCTTCAAACCTGTGGGTGCAGACTTCCCGGTATTCCTGGACCCCAAAAATGGCGATGAATACGCGCTGGCCCGCACCGAACGCAAGAGCGGTCGGGGTTACGGCGGCTTTGTGTTTCATGCCAGCCCAGAGGTTACGCTGGAAGAAGACCTGATCCGTCGCGACCTGACCATCAACGCGATGGCGGAAGACGATGACGGCAACTTGACTGACCCCTATCACGGCCTGCGCGACCTTGAAGCGCGCATTTTGCGCCATGTTTCCCCGGCATTCGCCGAAGATCCTCTACGTGTATTGCGAGTCGCGCGCTTTGCTGCGCGTTACGCGCACCTGGGTTTTACCGTCGCGCCCGAAACACTGGAACTGATGCGTCAACTCAGCGAGTCCGGTGAACTGGAAGCCCTGACACCGGAGCGCAGTTGGAAAGAAATCTCTCGGGCATTGATGGAAGACCAGCCACAGGTATTTATCCAGGTACTGCGCGACTGCGCTGCGTTGAAAACCTTGATGCCTGAGGTCGATGCACTGTTCGGCGTACCGCAGCCCGAAGCCCATCACCCGGAAATCGACACCGGCGTGCACACCTTGAGCGTGTTGGAACAGGCAGCCTTGCACAAACAGCCACTGACTGTGCGCTGGGCTTGCCTGCTCCACGACCTGGGCAAGGGCACGACGCCTGTGGATAAGTTGCCGCAGCATATTGCCCATGAACATCGGGGCTTGAAGCTGATCAAGGCCGTCAATGAACGCTTCAAAGTGCCAAGGGATTGTCAGGAACTGGCGTTGCTGGTGGGCCAATACCACACTCACGGCCATCGGGCGCTTGAGCTGAAAGCCTCGACATTGCTGGAGTTGCTGCAGAGTTTTGACGTGTACCGTCGGCCGCAGCGCTTTGAAGAGTTTGTGATCGCCTGCGAGATGGACGCCCGGGGCCGCAAGGGCCTGGAGCAACGCATTTATCCACAGGCGGATTATTTGCGTGGGGCTGCGAAGGCAGCCCGCGAAGTGGCCGTAGCGCCCTTGCTGGAGAAGGGCTTCAAAGGCCCGGAACTGGGTGAGGCGTTGAAGCGCGAAAGGCTTAAGGCGTTGAAGGCCTACAAAGAACAGCCCACTCTCTAGACGCTGCCCACCCGTGGCGAGGGAGCTTGCTCCCGTTGGGCTGCGCAGCAGCCCTAAACCCGGCTGTTGAGTCTTGGCAGTGAGACTGTGGTGTGCTTATTGGGGCCGCTTCGCAGCCCAGCGGGAGCAAGCTCCCTCGCCACAGGAAGCTCGGCGCCTACAAGAGCGCGCCTGACGTGAGTTGCTGGCCCCGCCATTCAAACCCGACAGGGGCCAACACCTGGTCAATCTGCGCATCGCGCCACAGTTCGGCCAGGGTCTTGCCCACCTCAGGGTGCACGCGATCGGGCGCCATCAACGACAGCGGCCACAGCACAAAGGCGTTCTTCAGGATCTCTGCACGGGGCAGGACCAGGCCCTCGAAATTACCCACCAGCTCGCCATACAGCAGCACGTCGATATCCAGCGGCAAGCCCTTACGGTCCGGCGCATAGCGACCATTATCGGCCTCAATGAATTTCAACCGGCGATCCAGCTCCATCAACGGCAGGTCGGTATAGGCCGACACCACCAAGTTGAAGAAAGGCCCGCTCTTGATGCCCACCGGCTGGCTTTCGAACACCGCCGAGCAGCGCATATCGGTCAAAAAAACCGCCAACGCATCAAGGCCGGCGCGTAGATGGGACTCGCGCTCGATATTACTGCCTAGGCCAAGGTAAACCTGAGTTAGCGACATCCGCGCTCGATCTCCACACCCACGCCCTTGGCAGCCGGCACGGCCCCCGGCTTGGTCAACTTGAGGTGCAACCAGGGAATCTGGAATTCACTCATGAGCACCTCGGCCAGGCGTTCAGCGAAGGTCTCCACCAATTGGTACTGGGACTGCTCGGCAAACGCCTGGATACGCGCGGATACACTGGCGTAATCCAGTGCCAGGGTCAGGTCGTCACCGGCAGCGGCCGGGCGGTTATCCCAGGCGAAGCTCAGGTCCAGGCGCAGGCATTGGCGGATTCCGCGCTCCCAGTCGTAGGCCCCGATGACGGTGTCGACTTCCAGGCCTTCGATAAACACTCTGTCCAAGCACTCTTCTCCGCTGCACGACAAGGGCGCGATGCCCCGTTAGAATCAGGGCGTCCTCGCCCGGAATAGTTAGCATGTTTTGGTTACTGGCGATTCTCGCCTACCTGCTCGGCTCGCTGTCCTTCGCCATTTTGCTCAGCCGCCTGACGGGAAATCCCGACCCGCGAATGAGTGGCTCAGGCAATGCCGGCGCCACCAATATGTTGCGCCTGGCCGGTAAGAAGCTCGCCGTACTGACCCTGCTGGGCGACATGTGCAAGGGCTTGTTGCCCGTGCTGATCGCCAGCCTTGCCGGCCTTACCCTGCAACAACAGGCCTGGATCGGTGTATGTGCCGTCCTGGGCCATCTGTTTCCACTGTACTTCCGCTTTCGCGGTGGCAAAGGCGTCGCCACGGCAGCCGGCATGTTACTGGGGATCTACCCACCAGCGGCGTTGCTGGCCGTGCTCGCCTGGCTGCTGGCGTTCTACCTGACCCGCACCAGCTCACTTGCCGCGCTGATCGCCACCCCGCTCACCCTGCCGCTATTGGCCTGGCAAGAACCGGCGGCACTGGTGCCGATGAGCGTGCTGACACTGCTGATCGTCTGGCGCCACCGAGGCAATTTACGCGACCTGTTTGCCGGGCGCGAACGGCATTTTTAAATACGTTCGCTGAGCCCGGCTCACGTTATGGCGTTACAACGGCGACAACTGCTCCATCGGCCAGCGCGCCTGCACGCTGATCGCCAGGCTTTCATGCTGCCCGGCCTGCAGGCGCTGGCAACCGGCATAGGCGATCATCGCGCCATTGTCGGTGCAGAACTCCGGTCGTGCGTAGAACACATCGCCTTTCATGTCGCCGAGCATTTTTTCCAGCGAGGTGCGCAAGGCCTTGTTGGCGCTGACGCCGCCTGCGATCACCAGGCGCTTCATGCCCGCCTGTTTCAAGGCACGCTTGCACTTGATGGTCAAAGTCTCCACCACGGCCTGCTGGAACGCCAGGGCGATGTCGCAACGGGCTTGCTCGCTGTCGTCCCCAGCGCTGACGCTTTGCTGCCAGGTGTTCAGCGCGGAGGTTTTCAGACCGCTGAAGCTGAACATCAGGCCTGGTCGATCACACATCGGACGCGGGAAGGTGTAGCGGCCGGCAACACCTTTTTCGGCGAGGCGGGCGATTTCCGGACCACCGGGATAATTGAGGCCCATCATCTTCGCGGTCTTGTCGAAAGCTTCGCCGGCGGCGTCATCCAGCGACTCACCCAAAAGGGTGTATTGGCCGATGCCATCCACCTGAACCAACTGCGTATGGCCGCCCGAAACCAACAAAGCGACGAACGGGAACTGCGGCGGTGTTTTTTCCAGCATGGGCGCCAATAAATGGCCTTCCATATGGTGCACGCCGAGTGCCGGAATGCCCCAGGCGAACGCCAGCGCCTGGGCGCAAGAGGCCCCAACCAGCAGGGCTCCGACCAATCCGGGGCCCGCGGTGTAGGCAATGGCGTCGATCTCGGTCGGCACGCAGCCGGCTTCATCCAGCACCTGACGAATCAGGGGCAGCATGCGTTTGACGTGATCACGGCTGGCCAGCTCCGGCACCACGCCGCCATAGGCGCGGTGCAGGTCGATCTGACTGAAGAGCGCATCGGCCAAGAGCCCGCGTTCACTGTCGTAAAGTGCGACACCGGTTTCGTCGCAGGAGGTTTCAAGTCCCAGTACTAGCATGGGTTTGCGCCTTGTAGAGGCTGAATTCGAAGGCGCGCATAATAGTCGCCACTCCCCCTCCCGACTAGCGGTTTTCGATCAGAGGCTTTGCATTCCGGGCAATGAGGGGTTAACATCCGCAACCCTTAAAAACCGACGACCTCAGCCGCGAATTTTTTGCGACGAGAACGTTGATCCCGGTAATGAAAGAAGGTAGCTCTGGATGCCAGCCGTCAAAGTTAAAGAGAACGAACCCTTCGACGTAGCTCTGCGTCGTTTCAAGCGCTCCTGCGAAAAAGCCGGTGTACTGGCTGAAGTTCGTAGCCGCGAATTTTACGAGAAGCCTACTTCTGAGCGTAAGCGTAAAGCAGCAGCCGCTGTTAAGCGTCACGCCAAGAAAGTTCAGCGCGAACAGCGCCGCGCCGTTCGTCTGTACTAATACACAGACGTTCGTAGCAAGCTTCTGCCAAGCCCGGCCCTCAGCCGGGCTATTGGCATTTGCGGATATCGCTTGATGCTTCACTGTCGACGCCGCACATGCGACCGAGACAACCGCTTCACACGTCAGGACTGGCTCTTTTGCCAGCGGTGCACGTCTCTTCTGACGAGCCTAACAAGGCTACTGACGAGCACACTCATTCTGTAAACAGGCGATCAAATCGGTCGACTGCACCCATCGAGCTCCGAGGCCCGCCGTTGGCCAATACCGGATGCCCGGGTAACATTTCCATGCCAAAGACTGAATAGAAATTAACGTCAGTGAATGTTCGGCAGATACACTTCCATGCAGCCCAAGCAGACGATAATGGTCGAGCCACTCAACCTGTGCGCTTGAGCTCTTCACGGGCCCTCATTTACACGCAGTGACGACGAGAACGCCATGGCCGGGCTGATTCCCCAGAGCTTTATTGACGACCTCCTGAACCGCACCGACATCGTCGATGTTGTCAGCTCGCGCGTGCAACTGAAAAAAGCCGGCAAGAACTACACCGCCTGCTGCCCGTTCCACAAAGAAAAGACCCCGTCGTTCAGCGTCAGCCCCGACAAACAGTTCTACTACTGCTTCGGTTGCGGCGCGGGCGGTAATGCCCTCGGCTTTCTCATGGACCACGACAACCTGGACTTCCCCCAGGCTATCGAGGACTTGGCCAAAGCCGCCGGCATGGAGATCCCCCGCGAAGAAAGTGGTCGCCCACACAAACCGCGACAACCCACCGATTCGCCGCTGTACCCGCTGCTGACCGCCGCTGCCGACTTTTACCGTCAGGCGCTTAAAAGCCATCCGCAGCGCAAGGCCGCCGTCGACTATCTCAAGGGGCGCGGCCTCACCGGTGAAATCGCCCGCGACTTCGGCCTCGGTTTCGCCCCTCCCGGGTGGGACAACCTGTACAAACACCTGAGCAGCGACACCCTCCAGCAAAAGGCCATGATCGACGCAGGCCTGCTGGTGGAAAACGCCGAGACGGGCAAACGCTATGACCGCTTCCGCGATCGCGTGATGTTCCCGATCCGCGACAGCCGAGGCCGCATCATCGCCTTTGGTGGCCGTGTCCTGGGGGACGACAAGCCCAAGTACCTGAACTCCCCGGAAACCCCGGTGTTCCACAAAGGCCAGGAACTCTACGGCCTGTTCGAAGCACGCAAAAACAACCGCAACCTCGATGAGATCATTGTGGTTGAAGGCTATATGGACGTGATCGCGCTCGCCCAACAGGGCCTGCGCAATGCCGTGGCCACCCTCGGCACGGCCACCAGCGAAGAACATTTGAAGCGTCTGTTTCGCGTAGTGCCCAGCGTGCTGTTCTGTTTCGACGGCGACCAGGCGGGCCGCAACGCCGCCTGGCGTGCACTTGAAGCAACGCTGTCGAGCTTGCAGGACGGGCGTCGCGCACGCTTTCTGTTCCTGCCCGAAGGCGAAGACCCGGATACCCTGGTGCGCTCCGAAGGCACCGATGCGTTCCGCGCGCGCATCAATCAACACGCACAGCCGCTGGCGGACTATTTCTTCCAGCAACTGACCGAAGAAGCCGACCCGCGCTCCCTCGAAGGCAAGGCCCACATGGCCACGCTCGCCGCACCGCTGATCGACAAAGTACCGGGTGCCAACCTGCGTACGCTGATGCGCCAGCGCTTGCTGGAAATCACCGGGTTGAGTGGCGAGGCCGTCAGCCAGCTGGTGCACAGTGCGCCGCAGGACGCCCCACCCGCCTACGACCCAGGCATGGATTATGACGCCATGCCGGACTACTCCGACTTCCACCAACCGCAGGAGGCCTACACGCCCCAGCAAGCGTGGACACCGAAAAAGCCCGGCGCCGGCGGCAAGAAATGGGACAAGAAACCTTGGAGCAAGAACGGCAAGCGCGGTGACAACGATGAAGCCTATGCCCCACGCACCCCGGTTGCCGTAGAAGCGCCGACGCTGATTGCCCTGCGCACACTCATCCATCACCCGCAGTTGGCGGAAAAGGTTGAAAGCGCCGATCACTTTGCCAACGCGAGCAATACGTACGCCCAGGTCCTGATCGCCTTGATCGAGGCGGTCCAGAAAAATCCTAAGCTAAACTCAATTCAGTTGATGGCTCGCTGGCATGGCACCGAACAAGGCCGATTGTTGAAAGCACTCGCAGAAAAGGAGTGGCTAATTGACGGCGATAACCTTGAACAACAGTTTTTAGACACCATTACTAGGTTATCCGCGGGTCAGCACACGCAGACCCTCGATGAGCTCATAAAGCGAGCCAGGCAGCCGGATTTATCGGCTGAAGAGAAAATTCAGATAGCAAAACAGATGCGCGACCTCTTAAAACAGAATGTTTCCGCATCAAACCCGACCTCAGCTGGCGTGTGAGGTCATAGCTCGGGTATAATCCTCGGCTTGTTTTTTGCCCGCCAAGACCTTCAGTGGATAGGGTGTTATGTCCGGAAAAGCGCAACAGCAGTCTCGTATCAAAGAGTTGATCGTTCTCGGTCGTGAGCAGGGTTACCTGACTTACGCGGAGGTCAACGACCACCTGCCTGAGGATATTTCAGATCCAGAGCAGGTGGAAGACATCATCCGCATGATTAACGACATGGGGATCAACGTATTCGAAGCTGCGCCAGATAAGGATTCCCTTATGCTGGCGGACGCCGATACCGACGAGGCTGCCGCTGAAGAAGCTGCTGCCGCGCTGGCTGCTGTGGAGACCGATATCGGTCGTACCACCGACCCTGTGCGCATGTATATGCGTGAAATGGGTACCGTCGAGCTGCTGACACGCGAAGGCGAAATTGAAATCGCCAAGCGTATCGAAGAGGGTATCCGTGAAGTGATGGGCGCAATCGCGCACTTCCCCGGCACGGTTGACCACATTCTCTCCGAGTACACCCGCGTCACCACCGAAGGTGGGCGCCTGTCCGACGTGCTGAGTGGCTACATCGACCCGGACGACGGCATTGCGCCGCCTGCCGCCGAAGTGCCGCCGCCTGTGGATGCCAAGGCTGCGAAAGCCGACGACGACACCGAAGACGACGACGCTGAAGCCAGCGGCGACGATGAAGATGAAGTCGAAAGCGGTCCAGACCCGGTCATCGCTGCACAGCGTTTCGGTGCGGTTTCCGATCAAATGGAAATCACCCGCAAGGCCCTGAAAAAGCACGGTCGCTCCAATAAGCAGGCAATTGCCGAGCTGCTGGCGCTGGCTGAGCTGTTCATGCCAATCAAGCTGGTACCGAAGCAATTCGAAGGCCTGGTTGAGCGTGTTCGCAGTGCCCTGGAGCGTTTGCGTGCACAAGAGCGTGCGATCATGCAGCTCTGTGTCCGTGATGCGCGCATGCCGCGTACCGACTTCCTGCGCCAATTCCCTGGCAACGAAGTAGACGAAAGCTGGACCGACGCACTGGCCAAGGGCAAGGCGAAATACGCCGAAGCCATTGGTCGCCTGCAGCCGGACATCATTCGCTGCCAGCAGAAGCTGACCGCGCTCGAGACCGAAACCGGTCTGACGATTGCCGAGATCAAGGACATCAACCGTCGCATGTCGATCGGTGAGGCCAAGGCCCGCCGCGCGAAGAAAGAGATGGTCGAAGCGAACTTGCGTCTGGTGATCTCCATCGCCAAGAAGTACACCAACCGTGGCCTGCAATTCCTCGATCTGATCCAGGAAGGCAACATCGGCTTGATGAAGGCTGTGGACAAGTTCGAATACCGTCGCGGGTACAAGTTCTCGACATATGCCACCTGGTGGATTCGTCAGGCGATCACTCGCTCGATCGCCGACCAGGCCCGCACCATCCGTATTCCGGTGCACATGATCGAGACGATCAACAAGCTCAACCGTATTTCCCGGCAGATGTTGCAGGAAATGGGTCGCGAACCGACCCCGGAAGAGCTGGGCGAACGCATGGAAATGCCAGAGGATAAGATCCGTAAGGTATTGAAGATCGCTAAAGAGCCGATCTCCATGGAAACCCCGATTGGTGATGACGAAGACTCCCACCTGGGTGACTTCATCGAAGACTCGACCATGCAGTCGCCAATCGATGTCGCCACCGTTGAGAGCCTTAAAGAAGCGACTCGCGACGTACTGTCCGGCCTCACTGCCCGTGAAGCCAAGGTACTGCGCATGCGTTTCGGCATCGACATGAATACCGACCACACCCTTGAGGAAGTCGGTAAGCAGTTTGACGTGACCCGTGAGCGGATCCGTCAGATCGAAGCCAAGGCGTTGCGCAAGTTGCGCCACCCGACGCGAAGCGAGCATCTGCGCTCCTTCCTCGACGAGTGATACCAGAACCCCCGGCCCAGGCCGGGGGTTTTGCTTTCTACAGATAAAATCCCAAGCGACACCCCTCCCCCGCAATGCCCGTCTACACTCGAAACATTCCCCGTGCCATAACGAGACCGTTATGCCCAGACTGTCGACTGTGCTACTGCTGTCGCTGCTGACCTGGACCGCAACGGCTGGCGCGTTGACTCTTACCGATGATGAGCGTGGCTGGCTGGCGGACCATCAGGAGCTGAGCCTCGGGGTGGACGCGTCATGGCCACCTTTTGAATACCGTGACGAAGACGGCCGCTACCAAGGCTTGGCGGCCGATTACGTGCGCCTGATCCAGGATCGTTTGGGCGTCAGGATCAAGGTGATCGAAACGCCGAACTGGAGTGCCGTCCTGGAACTGGCCCGAGCCAATCAGCTCGACCTTGTCCCCAGCGTTATGTCGACGCCCGAACGGCAGAATTATTTGGCGTTCACACGCCCCTATATCGACTTCCCGATGGTCATCCTTGCCCACGAAGGCGGCGTACGACCGCGCAATCTCAAGGACCTGTACGGGCTGAAGATCGCAGTGGTGGAAAACTACGCCCCCCACGAATTACTGCGCACTCACCACCCCGACCTTAATCTGGTGGCCATGCCCAACGTCAGCTCAACCCTGCAGGCCCTGGCTACCGGCGAAGTGGACGCCGTGGTCAGCGACCTGGCGTCCAGTGTCTGGAGCCTGCGCGAACTCAAGCTGGACGGGTTGTATGTCAGCGGCGAAACCCCCTACCGCTATCAATTGGCGATGGGTGTACCGCGCGACGACAAGATGCTGGTCGGCATCCTCGACAAAGTCCTCGCCGACCTCAGCCCGGAAGAAACCAACACCATCCAGCAACACTGGGTGGGCAAGTTCACCGATAACCGTACGTTCTGGACCGATCTGCTGCTGTATGGCCTACCCGCGGTTCTGCTCTTGATTACCGTATTAGCCATTGTGATTCGGATCAATCGCCGACTCAGTTCGGAAATTTCCCGCCGCGTGGCCCTCGAACAGGAACTGCGCAGCAGCGAATACCACTACCGCGGCCTGGTGGAGAGCCTGTCCGCCATTGCCTGGGAAGCCAGCGTCACCGATTTCACCTACAGCTACGTGTCGCCGCACGCCGAGGAACTGCTCGGCTATCCGCGCGCCCACTGGCTGATCCCAGGGTTCTGGCGCAACATCATCCACCCCGCCGACCTGCTCCGCGCCGAAGCCTACTGCTACCGCGAAACCCGTGCTAACCGCGACCACAGCATTGATTACCGGGTGATCACCGCCGACGGCCGTTGCTTGTGGGTGCGTGACATAGTCAGCCTGATCGAGCACGGCCATGAGCCTGTGCTGCGCGGCTTGATGATCGACATCAGCGAAGCCAAACGCACCGAAGAGGCGCTGCAGCTTTCCGAACAGAAGTTTGCCTCGGTATTCCAACAGTGCCCGGACATTCTGGTGATCGCGCGACTCTCCGATGGCTGCCTGCTGGAGGTCAACAAAGCGTTCGAGGATCAAGTGGGCCTGAAGGCCGAAGATGTGATCGGCAAAACGGCCACCGCGCTGAACATTTGGGGGATTCCAGGCATCGGCCCGGACCTGTTGAAACGGGTGCAGACCACCAGCATCCGCAACTTGGAAATGCCCTTTCTGCGCAACAACGGCCAGGCCTTTACCGGCCTTATCTCCGCCGAACCGTTTCAACTCGACACCACTGAGGCCATCGTGGTGGTGGTGCGCGACATCACCCAGCTCAAGGAAACCCAGCAACAACTGCAAACCTCCGAAGAGAAATTCGCCAAGGCCTTCCATGCCTCTCCCGACGGTTTGCTGTTGAGCCGACAGCGCGATGGCCTGCTGCTTGAAGTAAACGACGGTTTCAGTCGCATCACCGGTTTCAACAGCGCGGCCTCCTTGGACCAATCAACCTTGGACCTGGGCATCTGGGTCGACCTCAACGAGCGCAAACACATGCTGGAACTGATGGCGCGCGATGGCTTTGTGCGGGACTTCATCTGCCATATACGCCGCAACGATGGGCAGATTCGCCTGTGCGAGCTGTCCAGCCGCCCACTGCCCATCGGCGATGACGACTGCATGCTGACGATTGCGAGGGACATCACCGAACGCCAGCTGATGCAGGAAAAACTGCAACAGGCCGCCACCGTGTTCGAGAGCACGGCCGAAGGCGTATTGATCACCGACACCCGACAGAACATCAGCGCCGTCAACCGTGCCTTCAGCGAGATTACCGGCTACAGCGAGGCCGAAGCCCTCGGCCAGACCCCGCGCCTGCTCGCCTCTGGCCTGCATGACAGCGCCTTCTACGCCGCCATGTGGCACCAGTTGACCGCACAGGGTCACTGGCAGGGCGAGATTTCCAACCGACGCAAAAACGGCGAGCTGTACCCCAGCTGGCTGACGATCAGTGCGGTACGCAACCGCGAACAGTTGATCACGCACTTCGTTGCGGTATTTGCCGACATCTCCAGCCTCAAGCTGGCCCAGGCCCGCCTCGACTACCAGGCGCACCACGATCCATTGACCGGCCTGCCCAACCGTACGCTGTTCGAAAGCCGACTGCAGGCCGCCCTCAACGGGCATCAGGAAACCGGCAAGCAGGGCGCGGTCCTGTTTCTCGACCTGGACCGTTTCAAACACATCAACGACAGCCTCGGCCACCCGATAGGCGACCTGCTGCTCAAAGACATTGCCGTGCGCCTCAAGGAACAATTGCGCGACATCGATACCGTCGCTCGCCTGGGCGGGGATGAATTCATCATCCTGCTCCCCGGCCTCCAGCACGCCAGCGACGCCCAGCACCTGGCCAATAAACTGCTGGCCTGCTTCACTCCACCCTTCCAGGCGGGTGAGCACGAGTTCTTTATCAGCGCCAGTATCGGCACCAGCCTATACCCCGAGGACGGCACCGACGTCGCCACCCTGGTCAAAAATGCCGACGCCGCGATGTACCGTTCCAAGGCCAAGGGCCGCAACCGGGTCGAAAGCTACACCCGCGACCTCACGGCCCAAGCCAACGAGCGCGTGGCCCTGGAACATGAACTGCGCCGCGCCATAGAGCGCGACGAATTGAGCCTGTACTACCAGCCAAAACTGAGCCTGGCCACCCAGCAATTGATCGGCGCCGAAGCCCTGATCCGCTGGCACCATCCCACCTTCGGCGATGTCCCCCCCGAGCACTTCATCGCCTTGGCCGAAGAAAACGGCACAATCCTGCAGATTGGCGATTGGGTACTGGAACAGGCCTGCCGACAACTGCACGCCTGGCAAGGCACATTCGATGATTTCGGCCCACTCTCGGTCAACCTCGCCGGCGCGCAACTGCGTCACCCCGGCTTGCTGGGCCGCATCGAACAGCTGCTGCGCGACTACGGCCTTGACCCAGGCCGCCTGCAGCTGGAGATCACCGAAAACTTCATCATGAGCCAGGCCGAAGAAGCGCTGGAGGTCCTGCACCAACTCAAACACTTGGGCGTACAACTGGCGATTGATGATTTCGGCACCGGCTACTCATCCCTCAGCTACCTCAAGCGCCTGCCACTGGACTTCCTCAAGATCGACCAATCTTTCGTCCGCGGCTTACCCGACGATCCCCACGACGCCGCCATCGTGCGCGCCATCATCGCCCTGGGCCACAGCATGCAATTCACCATCATCGCCGAAGGCGTGGAGAACCCCGCACAGCAAGCCTTCCTGGCCGCCGAAGGCTGCGAACAGATGCAGGGCTACATCGTCAGCCTGCCGTTACCACCGGCGCTTTTTGCCACGACGTTTCTTCGTATGAGCATTGGAGATTTTTCGGATGGCACAGCGGGTAAACCATCGTTATAATCCGCGGCCTACTGAGGGCCTATAGCTCAGTTGGTTAGAGCAGGGGACTCATAATCCCTTGGTCGTAGGTTCGAGTCCTACTGGGCCCACCATCTTGAAAGCCGCGCATTGCGCGGCTTTTGTGTGTCTGGAAGCCTGTAATATGCTTCCCGCCACCGCCCAAACTCTGGAGCCCACCTTGCCCGCCCTAGACGAAATCGATCGCCAACTCATAGCCGCCCTGCAGCTCAACGCCCGCGAAAGCGTGGCCATGCTCGCCCGGCAGTTGGGCATCGCGCGCACTACCGTGACGTCGCGCCTGGCACGCCTGGAGAAAACCCAGGTGATCACCGGTTATGGCGTGCGCCTCGGGCAACGTGTGGTCGACGGTGGCTTGCAGGCTTACGTCGGCATCACCGTGCAGGCGCGCTCGGGCAAGGACGTGCTGCGCAGGCTGAGTGCTATGGCCCAGGTGCAACAGTTATGCGCGGTGAGTGGCGAGTTCGATTACGTCGCGTGGCTGCGCACTGATTCGCCTGAACAGCTGGACCAATTGCTGGACCAGATCGGCAGCGTCGACGGGGTGGAGAAAACCACCACCTCAATCATCCTCAGTAACAAATTGGATCGCGGACAACCAATCTGATCACCATGCTCGTCATTCTGACTAAAAACAGATCAATTCGACGACACTTTGCGTCTTATTAACGAACGCTACACGCCCTAAACTGGCTGCCATCTTTTCCTATACTCAGCGGGTCACATCCGCCGATGTCGCCAGTAAGGTCAGCCATGAGCATTCCGTCCAGCACCCTCAGCAAGACCAATCGCCACCCCGCCGACGGCAAAAAACCCATCACCATCTTTGGTCCGGACTTTCCGTTTGCCTTCGATGACTGGATTGAACACCCAGCAGGCCTGGGCAGCATCCCCGTCGCCAATCATGGCGCCGAAGTGGCGATCGTCGGCGCCGGGATTGCCGGCCTGGTGGCTGCTTATGAGTTGATGAAACTGGGCCTCAAGCCGGTGGTGTACGAAGCCTCGAAAATGGGCGGCCGTTTGCGCTCCCAGGCTTTTGAGGGCGCCGAAGGCATCATCGCCGAGTTGGGTGGCATGCGCTTCCCGGTGTCGTCCACCGCCTTCTACCACTATGTGGACAAGCTCGGCCTGGAGACCAAACCCTTCCCCAACCCGCTGACCCCGGCGTCCGGCAGCACCGTGATCGACCTCGAAGGCCAGACTCACTACGCACAGAAACTCTCCGATTTGCCGGTCCTGTTCCAGGAAGTGGCTGACGCCTGGGCGGACGCCCTGGAAGCCGGCTCGCAGTTCGGCGATATCCAGCAAGCCATCCGCGACCGTGACGTACCGCGCCTCAAAGAACTGTGGAACACGTTGGTGCCGTTGTGGGACGACCGCACCTTCTACGACTTCGTCGCCACCTCCGAGGCATTTGCCAAATTGTCCTTCCATCACCGTGAAGTGTTTGGCCAGGTCGGGTTCGGCACGGGCGGCTGGGACTCGGATTTCCCCAACTCAATGCTGGAAATCTTCCGCGTGGTCATGACCAACTGCGACGACCACCAGCACTTGGTGGTCGGCGGCGTTGCCCAAGTGCCGATGGGCATCTGGCGCCATGTACCGGAGCAGTGCGCCCACTGGCCGGCCGGCACCAGCCTCAGTTCGCTGCACCGTGGCGCACCGCGCGCCGGGGTCAAGCGCATTGCCCACGCGGCCGACGGCCGTTTCGCGGTGACCGACAACTACGGCGACACCCGCGAATATGCCGCCGTGCTCACCACCTGCCAGAGCTGGCTGCTGACCACCCAGATCGAGTGCGACGAAACCTTGTTCTCACAAAAGATGTGGATGGCCCTGGACCGCACGCGTTACATGCAGTCATCAAAAACCTTTGTGATGGTCGATCGCCCGTTCTGGAAGGACAAAGACCCGGAAACCGGCCGCGACCTGATGAGCATGACCCTGACCGATCGCCTCACCCGTGGCACTTACCTGTTCGACAATGGCGACGACAAGCCTGGCGTGATCTGTCTGTCGTACTCGTGGATGAGTGACGCGCTGAAAATGCTCCCGCAGCCCATCGACAAACGCGTGAAGCTGGCCCTCGACGCCCTGAACAAGATCTACCCGAAGGTCGATATCAAGGCGCGCATCATCGGTGACCCGATCACCGTGTCCTGGGAAGCCGACCCGCACTTCCTCGGGGCTTTCAAAGGCGCGTTGCCCGGCCACTATCGCTACAACCAGCGGATGTATGCGCACTTCATGCAGAAGGACATGCCCGCCGAACAACGTGGGATCTTTATCGCCGGTGATGATGTGTCCTGGACCCCAGCCTGGGTGGAAGGCGCGGTGCAAACCTCGCTGAACGCGGTGTGGGGCATCATGACTCACTTCGGCGGCAGCACCCACCCCGAGAACCCAGGGCCGGGTGATGTATTCGATGAAATCGGGCCAATCGCCCTGGCCGATTAAGGAGTTGAGCATGCGCGTCGCCCTGTACCAATGCCCACCGTTGCCGCTGGATGTGGCCGGCAACCTCAAGCGCCTGCACCAGTTGGCCCACGAGGCGTCCGACGCCGACGTGCTGGTGCTGCCGGAGATGTTTCTGAGCGGCTACAACATCGGCGCCGAGGCCGTTGGCGCCTTGGCCGAGGCACAGGACGGACCGTCGGCGCAGGCGATTGGCGAACTGGCCAAAAGCGCCGGGCTGGCGATTCTGTACGGTTACCCGGAGCGCGCCGAGGACGGCCAGATCTACAACGCCGTGCAGCTGATTGACGCCCACGGCCAGCGCCTGTGCAACTACCGTAAGACTCACCTGTTTGGTGACCTGGACCATTCGATGTTCAGCGCCGGCGACGATGATTTCCCGCTGGTGGAGCTCAACGGTTGGAAGCTTGGCTTCCTGATCTGCTATGACCTGGAGTTCCCGGAAAACACCCGACGCCTGGCCCTCGCAGGCGCCGAACTGATCCTGGTGCCCACCGCCAATATGGTGCCGTTCGACTTTGTCGCCGATGTCACGGTGCGGGCACGGGCCTTTGAAAACCAATGTTATGTGGCCTACGCCAACTACTGTGGGCACGAAGGCGAGATCCAGTACTGCGGGCAAAGCAGCATCGCCGCGCCGAATGGCCTGCGCATCGCCCAGGCGGGCCTGGATGAAGCGCTGATCGTCGGTGAGCTGGATCGCCAGTCGATCCTCGACGCCCGTGCTGCCAATCACTACCTGCAAGATCGTCGCCCCGAGTTATACGGTGCACTGCACAAGCCCTGATCCAGCCGGTTTGTGAGCGGTTTGTTAACATGGGCACATTCTACGTTTCGGAAGTGCCCATGCCTGCGCCGGCCCACCCTCATCACCTTCACCTGACCCTGGCCAACGGCTTGCGGGTAGCCTTGCAACATGCGCCGCGCTTGAAGCGTTGTGCCGCCGTTCTGCGGGTGGCGGCCGGCAGCCATGACGTGCCGCTGGCGTGGCCGGGGCTGGCACATTTCCTCGAACACCTGCTGTTCCTCGGTACCGAGCGTTTTCCCACGAGCGAAGGGTTGATGGCCTACGTGCAACGGCATGGCGGCCAGGTCAATGCCAGCACCCGCGAGCGCACCACGGAGTTCTTCTTTGAACTGCCGGTCGCGACGTTTTCCGGTGGGCTGGAGCGGTTGGTGGACATGCTGACCCACCCGCGCCTGACGCTGGAGGATCAACTGCGCGAGCGCGAAGTGCTGCACGCCGAGTTTGTCGCCTGGTCTCAGGATGCCAAGGCGCAGCAGCAGGTCGCGTTACTGGAGGGGCTGGCGGCTGACCACCCGCTGCGGGGTTTTCATGCGGGCAATCGCGACAGCTTGCCGGTGGAACGTGAGGCGTTTCAGCAGGCATTGCGGGAATTCCACGCACAGTTCTATCAGAGCGGCCAGATGACCTTGAGCCTGGCAGGTCCACAGCCGCTGGAAGCGCTGGAAGGCTTGGCACAGCAGTTCAGCGAGCAACTGACCTCAGGACCTCTTCGCCCACACTCCGCGCCACCGGCATTGATGCAGGGGCAAGCGCAGCGCTATCAGCACATCGCCAATGATCACCTGCACCACGTCATCACCTGTAACGCTCCGCGTGAAGCACTGGAATTCCTCTGCACCTGGCTCAACGCCTCGGCACCCGGCGGGTTGCTGGCGCAACTGAAAACTCAAGGGCTGGCCAGCGCACTGCAGGCGTCGGTGCTGTATCACTTCGCCGGGCAAGCCGTGTTGGATATCGACGTTACGCTCAGTAGTCCTGTTGAATCGGCGACGCACATCGAGGCGTTGCTGCACGACTGGTTGAGCTTTTTCGCACACAGCGACTGGACAGCCTTGCGGGAAGAGTTCGCCTTGCTGGCCGCTCGCCAACAACAGACCCAAGGCGCCCTGGCACTGGCGCGACACGACAGCGAGGCACTCTCGGAACAGGCTGTCATCGCCCTCAGGATCATGCTCGAGTCACTGCACCTGCCACCCGCCGCGCATACGTGGCAACTGCCGCCGAACAATCCGTTCCTGCGTCCACCGGTCAAGGAAGAACGCGCCGGCCTGATTCGCGGCCAGACCAGCGCCCACCGAGGGTTGCGCACCTTTGCCCAGGATCGCTCCCGAGGACGTCGTGATGTATCAGCGCTGGTCTTCAGCCAGGCACTGAAGGGTGACAATGATGAAGGCGCCCTGTATCTGCAATGGCAGTCTGCCCCGTCTGGCTTGGAAAGCGCAGTACAGTCGTTGCGTGAAAATGCCGGGCAGGCGGGTGTCGACTTGTCGTTCGAAAGCCTGGGCAATGACGGGCTGGTGAAGATGGTCGGGCTGCAGGAGCCCATCCCAGCCGTGCTGGAGGTGTTGGCGCAACGCCTGGGCGAACCGCAGGCTGCCCCAACCGTCTCGCCGCCCATGATTGCCATCCGAGCCTTGCTAAAGGCGCTGCCCGCTTGCTGCAGCGCGAACACCTCCGACTCGACATCGTGGCAAGGCCTGGGGCTGGGCTTCTCCGCAGCGAATGAAGCCGCGATCAAAACAGCGGTGACCCGTTTGCCAGGGCAGCCGGCGAACCTCAACCCCGTACTCCCCTCCCTCAGCGGCCAACGTATCTGGCACGCGGTGGAAACCGACTCAACCGAAGCCGCCCTGCTGCTGTTTTGCCCGACACCGAGCGCGTCGCTGGAGGACGAAGCCGCATGGCGACTGCTCAGCCATCTGCTCCAGGCGCCGTTTTATCAGCGCCTGCGCGTAGAGCTGCAAATCGGCTACGCCGTATTCAGCGGCATCCGACAGATAAACGGCCAGACCGGCCTGCTATTCGGCGTGCAATCCCCCAGCGTCTCCCTGGAAGGCATTGCTGATCACCTGAACACCTTCCTGAAACAACTGCCGGCGCTGATCAACAGCAACGAAGATCTGGGCAGCCTGGTCCTGGCGCAGCAGTTCTCAGCGCAGACACTGCCCAACGCCCAAGCCGCCGAACTGCTGTGGCATGCGCATCTGGCGGGCCATCCACCGGGCTACCTGGAACACCTTCAGACCCACATCCAAACCTCTACCCGAGAAGCACTGCAGCGCGCCGCCCAGCAATTGAACGACGCTGCCGGCGGCTGGCACTGCGTGGCCAACGGCCCGCGTATCAGTGTTGACTGGCAAGCGGCTGACTGATCATTGCCGCCCCTGCAAAAAGCTTTTTCCACCAAGACAGCGCTAACTTGAAAAGAATTGAGTAACATTCCTACGCACAAAGCTGAACATCTCCGACTGGAGGTGGACTATATGTATTGCTTGGTAGTGAACGTCCCATCCCTTCGTAGGAGTAAGAATATGACCTGGTCCAAACCTGCTTACACTGATCTGCGCATCGGTTTCGAAGTCACCATGTACTTCGCCAGCCGTTAATCCGCTGGGTAATACAACGCCTCGGTTCGCCCGGGGCGTTTTTGTTTTGAGCTTGATGGAGCTGCCATGTTTGTCCAGATTCTAGGTTCCGCCGCCGGCGGTGGTTTCCCGCAGTGGAACTGCAACTGCGTGAACTGCGCAGGTTTTCGTGATGGCAGCCTGCGGGCCCAGGCGCGTACCCAGTCGTCCATCGCGATCTCCGACGATGGCGTGAACTGGGTGCTGTGCAACGCTTCGCCGGATATCCGCGCGCAACTGCAAGGTTTTGCACCGATGCAACCCGGTCGCGCCCTGCGTGATACCGGCATCAGCGCGATCATCCTGATGGACAGCCAGATCGACCACACCACCGGCCTGCTGAGCCTGCGCGAAGGTTGCCCACACCAGGTGTGGTGCACCGACATGGTCCATGAAGACCTGAGCACCGGCTTCCCGCTGTTCACCATGCTCACCCACTGGAACGGCGGCCTGGCCTGGAACCGCATCGAGCTGGACGCCAGCTTCACCATCCCGGCGTGCCCCAACCTGCGCTTCACCCCACTGCCACTGCGCAGCGCCGCGCCGCCTTACTCGCCACACCGCTTCGACCCGCACCCAGGCGATAACATCGGCCTGATCGTCGAAGACCTGCGCACCGGCGGCAAGCTGTTCTATGCCCCAGGCCTGGGCAAGGTCGACGCGCCGTTGCTGGAAATCATGGCCGGCAGCGACTGCCTGCTGGTGGACGGCACGATGTGGGATGACGACGAAATGCAGCGCCGTGGCGTCGGCACTCGTACCGGCCGCGAAATGGGCCACCTGGCACAAAACGGCCCTGGCGGCATGCTCGACGTGTTGGAGCAGTTGCCTGAACAGCGCAAGGTACTTATCCACATCAACAACACCAACCCTATCCTCGATGAAGACTCCCCCGAGCGAGCGGAACTGGTGCGGCGCAATGTCGAAGTGGCTTACGACGGCATGAGCATTGAACTGTAGGAGCTGACGAGATGACTGACACGCCGATGACACCCGTCGAATTCGAAGCAGCCCTGCGGGCCAAGGGCGCCTTCTACCATATCCATCACCCGTACCATGTGGCGATGTACGAAGGCCGCGCGACCCGCGAGCAAATCCAGGGCTGGGTCGCCAACCGTTTTTACTATCAGGTGAACATCCCGCTGAAAGACGCGGCGATCCTGGCCAACTGCCCGGACCGTGAGATCCGTCGTGAGTGGATCCAGCGCCTGCTCGACCACGATGGCGCTCCCGGTGAGGACGGCGGTATCGAAGCCTGGCTACGCCTGGGCCAGGCGGTCGGCCTCGACCCGGACCAACTGCGCTCCCAGGAATTGGTCTTGCCCGGTGTGCGTTTTGCAGTGGATGCCTACGTCAACTTCGCCCGCCGCGCCAGTTGGCAAGAAGCCGCCAGCAGCTCGCTGACCGAGTTGTTCGCGCCGCAGATCCACCAGTCGCGCCTCGACAGCTGGCCGCAGCATTACCCCTGGATCGACCCAGCCGGCTACGAATACTTCCGCACTCGCCTCGGCCAAGCCCGGCGCGATGTGGAGCACGGGCTGACCATCACCCTGCAGCACTACACCACCCGCGAAGGCCAGGCGCGCATGCTGGAAATTCTCCAGTTCAAACTGGACATCCTGTGGAGCATGCTGGATGCCATGAGCATGGCCTACGAACTCAAACGCCCGCCGTATCACAGCGTGACCGAGCAGCGGGTGTGGCATAAAGGGATCCCCCTATGAGCTTTGATCGCAGCAGAATACCGACCTGGCGCCAGGGCTATCGCTACCAGTACGAACCGGCGCAAAAAGGCCATGTGTTGCTCTACCCTGAGGGCATGATCAAGCTCAATGACAGCGCCGCGCTGATCGGCGGCTTGATCGACGGCGAGCGTGACGTGGCGGCAATCATTGCCGAGCTGGATAAACAATTCCCCGGCGTGCCGGAGCTCGGCGAAGACATCGAGCAATTCATGGAGGTCGCCCGTGCTGAGCACTGGATCACCCTTGCCTGAAAAGCCAGCCATCGGGTTGCCACTGTGGCTATTGGCCGAGCTGACTTACCGTTGCCCGTTGCAGTGCCCGTACTGCTCCAACCCGCTGGATTTTGCCGAGCAGGGCAAGGAGCTGAGTACCGAGCAGTGGATCAAAGTGTTTCGCGAAGCCCGCGAAATGGGTGCTGCGCAATTGGGGTTTTCCGGCGGTGAACCCTTGGTGCGCCAGGACCTTGCCGAGCTGATCGCAGAGGCACGCAAGCTGGGGTTCTACACCAACCTGATCACTTCCGGCATCGGCTTGACCGAGCAGAAGATCAGCGACTTCAAGAAGGCGGGTCTCGACCATATCCAGATCAGTTTCCAGGCCAGCGACGAACAGGTGAACAACCTGCTGGCCGGCTCGAAAAAGGCCTTCGCGCAAAAGCTGGAAATGGCTCGCGCGGTGAAGGCGCACGGCTACCCGATGGTGCTGAACTTTGTCACCCATCGGCACAATATCGACAAGATCGACCGCATCATCGAGCTGTGTATTGCACTTGAGGCAGACTTCGTAGAACTCGCCACTTGCCAGTTCTACGGCTGGGCGCAGCTCAATCGTGTGGGCTTGTTGCCGACACGGGAACAGCTGGTGCGCGCCGAACGCATCACCAACGAATACCGCGCCAAGCTGGAAGCCGAAGGCCACCCATGCAAGTTGATCTTCGTTACCCCGGATTACTACGAGGAGCGCCCGAAAGCCTGCATGAACGGCTGGGGCAGTATTTTTCTGACAGTAACGCCAGACGGCACCGCCCTGCCCTGTCACGGCGCCCGACAGATGCCGGTGCAATTTCCCAATGTGCGTGACCACAGCATGCAGCACATCTGGTACGACTCATTTGGCTTCAACCGCTTTCGCGGCTACGACTGGATGCCCGAGCCGTGCCGTTCCTGCGACGAGAAGGAAAAGGACTTCGGCGGCTGCCGTTGCCAGGCCTTCATGCTCACGGGGGATGCGAGCAATGCCGACCCGGTGTGCAGCAAGTCCGAGCAGCACGGCATCATCCTTCAAGCACGGGAAGAAGCTGAACATGCTACCCAGACCATCGAACAGTTGGCCTTTCGCAATGAGCACAATTCACGACTCATCGCAAAAGGCTGAGGGCCTCAGCGCTTGGCGATGATGTACACCGCGTGAATGATGCCCGGGAAGTAACCGCACAGGGTCAGCAGAATATTCAGCCAGAACGCGCCGGCGAAACCCACTTGCAGGAACACACCCAGTGGCGGCAGCAGAATGGCGATGATGATACGAATGATGTCCATGGGTCAGCTCCAGAAAATCGGCTCGTGTGAGCCGTGTAGCTAATCGACCTTGGCGGTTCGTGAGGGTTCAGTGGGATCTGGCGTTGGGCCATCCATCGTTGTTACACAGACAAAAAAACGCCCCCGGCCAAAAGAATCAGGCCGGAGGCGCCGCGTAGGCCGCGAGACGGTTCAGGAATAGGGGATTAAACGGCGATGCCCTTGCGGCATTGCAGCTGTGCGGTGCGCACGCGGGAGAAGGCGCGGGCCAGGCGCAGGAGCATTTCGTCGATGTTGCTTTTGCTGACTGTCAGGGCCGGGGTGAAGCGCAGGCAGTTCGGTTGCGGGGCGTTTAGGATCAGGCCTTCGTGCAGTGCAGCCTTTACGACAGCGTCCGCAGAATCATCCGACAGCGTCAGGCCCCACATCAGGCCGTGGCCACGCAATTGACCGTGGTCATAGCGGTAGGCCAGGCGGGCCAGGCCTTCACCGAGGTAAAGCCCGGACTCACCCACCTGCTCCAGAAAGCCGTGCTCCAGCACCGTATCGAGTACGGCAACCCCGGCCGACGCCATCAGCGCATTGCCATGATGCGTGCCTTCCAGTTCGCCCACGTCGAAACAACAGGCTGTGCCACGCGCCAGCAACGCTGCGAGGGGCACGCCGCCGCCCAGGCCTTTGCCGAGGGTGATGATGTCGGCACGTACGCCGTATTGCTGTTCGGCGAGCAAGGTGCCGCAGCGGCCTATGCCGGTTTGCACTTCGTCGAGGATCAGCAGGATCCCCAGTTCACGGCACAGGCGCTCGACGCCCTTGAGGTAGTGCTCCGTTGCGGGGATTACGCCGGCTTCGCCCTGGATCGGTTCGAGCATGATCGCGACGGTCTGTGCATCCACGGCGGCATGCAGCGCCGACAGATCGTTGAACGGCACGTGGCTGAAGCCCGGCAATTGCGGCTCAAATCGGTTTTCAATGGCCCCAGCCGACGCCGACATCGCCGCGAAACTGCGACCATGGCAACCACTGCTCGCGCTGATGATGCGGTAAGCGCCGCCGCGATGCAGCTGGCCCCATTTGCGCGCCAGTTTGATCGCGGCTTCGCAGGCTTCCGCACCGCTGTTGAGCAGGTACGCCTGGTCGCTGCCGGTGCGATGGCAAAGGCGCTCGACGAGGTTGAGTTGTGTGCGGTTATGCAAGCTGTGGCCCGGATTGATCAGCGCCTGCGCCTGGTCGGCCAACGCCTTGATCAATACCTGCGGGCTGTGGCCGAGGCTGTTGGCGGCGCCGCCCTGGCTGAAGTCCAGGTACGCGCGGTCGTCGCTGTCCCACAGCCAGGAACCCTGGCCACGCACAAATACTTGAGCCGGCCGCGCCACCGTGGGCATCAGCGCTTCGCTGGAAGCGCTGTCGCCTGGCGTATCGAGGATCAGGTCGTCCAGGCTCGGCGCCGCGCGGCGCATATTGAACAGGTTCACACCTCACCCCTGCTGGCAACCGGACCTTGGTCGGTACGCGCGGTGTAACCTGGTTGAAGATTGTTTGCCTTGCCTATGTAAACGCTATCAACATAAACGCTGTTCATTGCCCGATCCGGCCCTGTAAGCCCTGCGAATAGGCGCTAGACTAGGCGCCTCAGGGGCCAACAGCCATTTCGTTTTTCCAGCTTTTTCGATAAGTAAGCCTTATGGATTTCAAGCAACTGCGTTATTTCGTCGCGGTGTATGAGGAAGGCCACGTAGGCCGTGCCGCGGAGCGCCTGTCGATCTCCCAGCCGGCGCTGTCGCAACAGATTCGCCAGCTGGAACAGAACTTGGATGTCAGCCTGTTCGAGCGCAGCAGCAAGCGCCTGCTCCCGACACTGGCGGCGCATACACTGTACAACCACGCCCTGCCGCTGATCGATGGCCTGCAACAGGCGGTGGAAGCGTTGCGCAACTTCAAGGGTCAGGCGATGCGCACGCTGGCCATCGGCGTGCTGCAAACCGTGCACACCAGCCTGGTGCCGCAGATGCTCGAGCGCGTGCGCAAGGCCCAGCCGCACCTGGTGGTGCAGATCTACGAATTGACCGGACTTGAGATTGAGCGGCGCTTACTGAATGGCTCGCTGGACATCGGCATCAGCTACCTGCCGCCACGCCAACCAGGGCTGCACGGCGTGTTGTTGTACGAAGATGAGTTGAAGGTGGTGATCCCCGAGGACCATCCCTTGCGCGAATTCAAGAAAGTCTCGCTGAAGCAGGCGGCCGAGTTGCCGATGTTGCTGCTGGGCGAAGAGTTTCAGGTCCGTCAGATCTGGCAGGGCCAACTGGCCAACCTCGGACGCCGCCCGCAAGTACAGGCGGAACTGAATACCATGGTGGGGATTCTCGACAGCTTGCCTCACACAAAACTGGCGACGGTGCTGCCGGGACGTTCCCAGGATGAACACAATAGCCAGTCGCTGCTGTGGAAACCCTTGAGTGAACCCAGGGTGCCGCTGAAAGTGGGCTTGGTGTGCCGCGATGTGCAGCGCCAGCAGGCGACGGTGGCGTTGCTGCGCACGTTGCTGGAAGACGTGATGAATGCCCCGCAGATCATCGCCTGACTTTTTCGCGGGCAAAAGAAAACCCCGCCGAAGCGGGGCTTTGCAGACTGTTTCCCTGACATCCATTTCACTCCGCCATCCTGGCAGAATCCTACGTGTCCGTGTTGTTGCTTTGCGCTTCCTGCGCGACGTCCATGTGAAGTAGATTATCGGTGGATCCAATCTGGCGATAGAGGACGAATAGCAGCACGTCATGTAAGAGAATGCTTACACGCCCTCCAAGCCCTTAGAACAGGGCTTCATCCAGCAAAAATAATGATTCGCTACCGGCTTTTACCGACGCACTCAGCGAATGAATACGTGGCAATAGGCGGGCAAAGTAGAAACGCGCGGTGCCGAGCTTGCTGGCGTAGAAGTCTTCTTCCGACTCTTTGCCCAGCGCGGCCTTGGCCATGCGTGCCCACATATAGGCATACGCCATGTAGCCGAAGGCGTGCAGGTACTCCACCGACGCCGCGCCGATTTCATTCGGGTTGGTCTTGGCGCGGTCCAGCACCCAGGCGGTCAACTCATCCAGGTTATCCACCGCCACGCCCAGCGGTTTGGTGAACTCAGCCAGCTCGGGCCCCGCCGAGGCGATGAACGCGCGGATCTCATCGGCAAACAAGGTGTAGAACGCCCCGCCACTGCCAACGATCTTGCGCCCCATCAGGTCCAGCGCCTGGATACCGTTGGTGCCTTCGTAGATCTGGGTGATGCGCACATCCCGCACCAGTTGCTCCTGGCCCCACTCGCGAATGTAGCCATGGCCGCCAAACACTTGTTGGCCCAGCACGGTGGTTTCCAGGCCCAGGTCGCTCAAGAACGCCTTGGCCACCGGCGTCAGCAATGCCACCAGGTTATCCGCACGCTCGCGGGCAACAGCATCTTCACTGAACTTGGCGATGTCCAGTTGCGTCGCCACGTAGGTGGAGAACGCACGGCCGCCTTCGTTCGAGGCCTTCATGGTCAGCAGCATGCGACGCACGTCCGGGTGCACGATGATCGGGTCGGCCACCTTGTCCTTGGCCTGGGCGCCGGTGGGTGCACGGCTTTGCACGCGGTCGCGCGCGTATTCAATCGCGTTCTGGTAGGAACGCTCGCCGGACGCCAGGCCCTGGATACCCACACCCAGACGCTCGTAGTTCATCATGGTAAACATCGCCGCCAGACCACGGTTCGGCTCGCCGACCAAGTAACCCACGGCTTCGTCGAAGTTCATCACACAGGTCGCCGACGCCTGGATGCCCATCTTGTGCTCGATGGAACCACAGCTCACCGTGTTACGTTCGCCCAGGCTGCCGTCGGCGTTCACCATGAACTTCGGCACCAGGAACAGCGAGATGCCCTTCGGACCCGCCGGCGCGTCCGGCAGCTTGGCCAGTACCAAGTGGATGATGTTTTCGGTGAGGTCATGTTCACCCCCGGTGATAAAGATCTTGGTGCCGCTGACTTTGTAGGAACCGTCCGCCTGTGGCTCGGCCTTGGTCCGAATAATCCCCAGATCCGTCCCGGCATGCGCCTCGGTCAGGCACATGGAACCGGCCCATTCACCGGAATACATCTTCGGCAGGTAGGTGGCCTTGAGGTCTTCGCTGGCGTGGGTGTTGATCGACACGCAGGCGCCGGACGTCAGCATCGGATACAGGCCAAACGCCAGGCTCGACGAGTTGATCATCTCTTCGACCTGGGCCGACACGGCCTTGGGCATGCCCATGCCGCCAAAGGCAGGATCACCGCCCACACCCACCCAGCCGCCTTCGGCGTAGGTTTTGTAGGCCTGTGGAAAACCGTCCGGGGTGAACACTGCCGTGTTGTCCCAACGGCAACCTTGTTCATCGCCACCGCGGCTGAGCGGGGCGATGGATTTGGCGGTGACCTTGCCGGCTTCTTCGAGGATGGCCTCTAC
Organism: Pseudomonas sp. A39; assembly: GCF_058145955.1. Taxonomy (NCBI): domain Bacteria; kingdom Pseudomonadati; phylum Pseudomonadota; class Gammaproteobacteria; order Pseudomonadales; family Pseudomonadaceae; genus Pseudomonas; species Pseudomonas sp. A39. The sequence goes on along the minus strand of NZ_JBYVMD010000010.1, from coordinate 126,603 downwards.
GGTTTCGGCGTCAACGGTGTCTGCCAATGCCGGCAATTGGGCCCAAGTGGTGGCGACCTCAAAGACTTCGTTGAGGACGAAGCGCATATCACGCAGCGGCGCTTTGTAATCAGCCATGGCAAACCTCGTGAGAACGTGAAAAGTGATTCGGTGAGAGTCGGTTTTACAGGCTCAGAGTGTACCCGAACAACTTTTCAGACACATAGGGTCCACTTGTGACTGATTGGTATTTTTAAGTCATCACAGCGCAAAGGCCTCCGCAGGCAGACTCATCAGGCATTCGCTGCCCGCTTGCACTGCAGCGCGGTGGGAGGCGGTACGCGGCAGCAGACGCTTGAAGTAGAAGTCGCATGTCGCCAGCTTGGCCTTGGCGAAGTCGGTGTCCTGTTGCTCAAGGGCGGCGATTGCCATGCGCAGCCAAAGGTAGGCGAGAATGACGTAACCGCTGTACATCAAGTAATCCACAGCCGCCGCGCCCACTTCATCGGGGTTCTTCATCGCGGCCATGCCGACTTGGGTGGTCAGCTCGCCCCACTCCCCGTTCAGTTGATTAAGCTGCGCCACATAAGCCTTGAGCTGCGGGTGCTCGGCATTCGCCCCGCAGAACTTATGCACGATCCTGGTAAACCCACGCAGCAACTTGCCCTGGCTGCCCAATACCTTGCGTCCGAGCAGGTCGAGGGCCTGGATGCCGTTGGTGCCTTCATAGATCGGCGCAATCCGCGCATCGCGTGCCAGTTGTTCCATGCCCCATTCGCGGATGTAACCGTGGCCGCCGAAGACCTGCATGCCGTGGTTGGTCACCTCCAGCCCCGTGTCGGTCATATAGGCTTTGCAGATGGGCGTGAGGAACGCCAGCAGGTCTTCGGCGTCCTGGCGTTGAGTGGCGTCGCTGCTCAGGTGCGCCGTATCGAGCAATTGCGCGGTGAAGTAGGTCAGCGCGCGGTTGCCTTCGTTGAAGGCTTTCATGGTCAGCAACATGCGGCGCACATCGGGGTGCACGATGATCGGGTCGGCGGCTTTTTCCGGGGCCTTGGCGCCGGTCAGCGAGCGCATTTGCAGGCGGTCGTTGGCGTATTTGATCGCGCCCTGGAAGCTTGCCTCGCCATTGCACAGGCCCTGCATACCGGTGCCCAGGCGCGCATGGTTCATCATGGTAAACATGCAGTTGAGGCCTTTATTCGCCTCGCCGATCAGGAAGCCCTTGGCGCCATCGAAGTTCAGTACGCAAGTCGCCGACCCCTTGATGCCCATCTTGTGTTCGATGGAGCCGCAGTGCACCGCATTGCGCTCACCGGAATCGGCATGGAACTTGGGCACGATAAACAGCGAAATGCCCTTGGTGCCCGCCGGCGCATCCGGCAGTTTGGCCAGCACCAGGTGGATGATATTGGCGCTCATGTCGTGTTCGCCGGCCGAGATGAATATCTTGCTGCCGGTGACCGCGTAGCTGCCGTCCGCCTGGGGCACGGCGCGGGTCTTGATCAGGCCCAGGTCGGTACCGCAGTGGGCTTCGGTGAGGCACATGGTGCCGGTCCACTCGCCCGCGGTGAGTTTGCTCAGGAAGGTGTCTTTTTGCTCGGCAGTGCCATGGGCATGGATCGCCGACATCGCGCCGTGGGTCAACCCTGGGTACATGCCCCAGGAGGTGTTGCTGGAGCCGATCATCTCGCTGAGCACCAGGCCCAATGACTGCGGCAGTCCCTGGCCACCGTAGGCCGGGTCCGCTGCCACGCCGTGCCAGCCGCCTTCAACGTATTGGGCGAAGGCTTCCTTGAAACCCTTGGGTGTGGTGACGACGCCATTGTCGAAATGGCAGCCCTCTTCATCGCCGCTGCGGTTGAGCGGCGCGAGCACGTTCTCGCAGAATTTCGCGCCTTCTTCGAGGATCGCGCCGACCATGTCCGGGCTGGCATCGGTCGCGCCCAATGCCGCGTAGTGGCCGTGGAAATCAAACACGTTGTCGATCAGAAAGCGCATGTCGCGAAGGGGAGCTTTGTACTCAGGCATGGCAATGTCTCCGTCAGCAGATGGTTTCAACCTACTGCCAGCCACTGCCGCGGACAATCACTGTAGAACCGCTGAATACACCGCCATCACTCAACCGGCAGCGCTCTCCATGCGCACCGCGCCACGCCGGGTTTGCCCGGCCGCCACCACGCAGTTACGCCCGGCGCCCTTGGCGGCGTACAGCGCCTGGTCGGCGGATTTGAGCACCTCCTCCGGCGTGCGCTGCTCGGCCTGACGTTCGGCCACGCCGATGCTGATGGTCACCGAAACACTCGAGGCGCCGCTGCCCGAGCGACGCTGGCGGCCCTGTTGGTCGTCGTTAGGACGGTCCGAGTTGCGCAGCTTGATGTCGTAATCGGCGATGATCTCGCGGATCTCTTCCAGGTGCGGCAAGCATTCTTCCACCGTCTTGCCGGCGAACACCACGGCAAACTCTTCACCGCCATAGCGGTAGGCGCGCCCGCCGCCGTTGACCTTGGACAGCTTGCTCGCCACCAGCCGCAGCACTTGGTCGCCAACGTCGTGGCCGTGGGTATCGTTGAAGCGCTTGAAGTGGTCGACGTCGCTCATTGCCAACACATAGTTGCGCCCCAGGCGCTGCATGCGCTCGTTCAGCGCGCGTCGCCCCGGCAAGCCGGTCAGCTCATCGCGGAAGGCCATTTGATAAGCCTCATGGGCCACACCGGCGGCGATCATCAGCATCACCTGGCTGCACATGATGTTCAGGGTAAACGGCAGGATGAATGTCTGCGGCAACATCCAGAACAGGCCCAGCAGCCCCACCAGTTGCGCCGCATGCAGCGGGCGCGGCTGGTACCAGTACTGCGCCGCCAGGGTCAGGAAGCCGATCAGGAACATCGGGTACGACAGTTGGATCAGGCTCATCCAACTGCCATGCAGCGCCGGCCAGCGAATCTCCGCCAACCAGTTCAGCACCGCCTGGGGATAACTCTGCTCGAGCGCCAAGGCCACGCTGCCGATCGCCAGCAACACCGCGCCACGCGCGACGAAGTCACGGAACAGGTGCGTCTTCTCCTGCCACAGCGCGTAGATGCTGAACAACAACGGCAGCAGCAGGCAGCACAAGTGAAACACCACGGCCGCGTCTTCGCGCACGCGACCGTTGTCGCGATAGAAGTCAGTCTGGGTATCGAGCAGGAAGTAGGCGATGTACACCGTGATCATCAGGAACAGTTCACGCTGACGGCGGTACACCGCGCAGTACGAACCGCCGAGCAACAGCACCAAGGTCGGCAACACATTGAACAGCGAGGTGAAGAAGACGTTGAGGTCCTTGACGTACGCAGCCGAAAGCCCAGCCAGCAAGAGCAGCAACGAAGGTAAAAAGTGACTGAACCGTACAGCGGACACGCGCGACAAGGGTAAAACTCCGACCCGCAAAAAATGATGGCACTGTGCCTTTATGCAGACAGTTAAGCACAACCTGCCGAGCATGTATCACATTGCCATCACTGTAACGGCAGCGGGCGGCAATCCCTGAGCGCTGTACTGCGGTTTTTTATCGCCCACAAAAAAGCCGCCGCTCCGGGAAGGAGCGGCGGCTTTGGAAGTGAACCCGGTAAGGCTTAGTAAGCCAGGCCGAAGTCTTCTTCTTTCATGTCCATCAGGTTGTTGGCGCCCGACAGCATGGTGGCCACGTGAGTGCGGGTACGCGGCAGGATGCGCTGGAAGTAGAAGCGCGCGGTCTGCAACTTGGCGGTGTAGAACGCCTCTTCGGTAGTGCCGGCCGCCAGTTTTTCGGCTGCCAGGCGCGCCATGTCAGCCCAGAAGTAAGCCAGGCAGGCGTAACCGGAGTACATCAGGTAGTCCACCGAAGCGGCACCGACTTCTTCGCGGTCTTTCATCGCGGCCATGCCGACCTTCATGGTCAACTCGCCCCACTCTTTGTTCAGTGCCGCCAGCGGTGTAACGAACTCTTTGACGGCTTCGTTACCTTCGTTGGCCTGGCAGAACTTGTGCACGATCTTGGTGAAGCCCTTGAGCGCTTCGCCTTGCGTCATCAGCACTTTACGGCCCAGCAGGTCCAGGGCCTGGATGCCGGTGGTGCCTTCGTACAGCATCGAAATGCGGCTGTCGCGAACGTTCTGCTCCATGCCCCACTCGGCGATAAAGCCGTGGCCGCCGTAGATCTGCACGCCGTGGTTGGCCGATTCAAAACCGACTTCGGTCATGAACGCCTTGGCGATCGGGGTCATGAAGGCCAGCAGGCCATCGGCGTGTTTCTTGGCTTCGTCGTCGGTGCCGTATTTGACGATGTCCACTTGCTTGGCGGTGAAGTACACCATCGCACGGTTGCCTTCGGCGAAGGCTTTCATGGTCAGCAGCATGCGGCGCACGTCGGGGTGCACGATGATCGGGTCAGCGGCTTTGTCCGGTGCTTTCGGGCCGGTCAGGGAGCGCATTTGCAGGCGATCACGCGCATATTTCAGGCCGCCCTGGAAGCCGATCTCGGCGTGGGACAGGCCTTGCAGCGCGGTGCCCAGGCGAGCGGTGTTCATAAAGGTGAACATGCAGTTCAGGCCTTTGTTCGCCGGGCCGATCAGGAAACCGGTGGCCGCGTCGAAGTTCATCACGCAGGTGGCGTTACCGTGGATGCCCATCTTGTGTTCCAGGGAGCCACAGGTCACCGCGTTGCGCTCACCGATCGAGCCATCGGCGTTCGGCAGGAACTTCGGCACGATAAACAGCGAAATGCCTTTGGTGCCGGCCGGTGCGTCCGGCAGGCGGGCCAGTACGATGTGGACGATGTTGTCGGCCATGTCGTGTTCACCGGCCGAGATGAAGATCTTGGTGCCGGAGACTTTGTAGGAACCGTCGGCCTGAGGCTCAGCCTTAGTGCGCAACATGCCCAGGTCGGTGCCGCAGTGTGGCTCGGTCAGGCACATGGTGCCGGTCCATTCACCCGACACCAGTTTGGTCAGGTAAGCGGTTTGCTGCTCGGGGGTACCGTGCTCGGAGATGGTGTTCATCGCACCGTGGGACAGGCCCGGGTACATGCCCCACGACCAGTTGGCGGCACCCACCATTTCGCTCACGGCCAGGCCCAGGGATTCGGGCAGGCCTTGGCCGCCGTGCTCCACGTCGTGGGCCAGGCTTGGCCAGCCGCCTTCGACGAATTGTTTGTAGGCTTCTTTAAAACCCGTTGGGGTTTTAACGCCCGACTCACTCCAGGTACACCCTTCGATGTCGCCCACGCGGTTCAGCGGTGCCAGCACTTGCTCACAAAACTTGGCGCCTTCTTCAAGGATGGCGTCAACCATGTCCGGGGTAGCGTCCTGGCAAGCCGGCAGGCTCTGATAGTGCGCTTCATAGCCAAGCAGTTCGTCACGAACGAAGCGAATATCACGCAAGGGGGCCTTGTAGTCAGGCATAGCGATAAACCTCTGCTGATGTATCTGGAATGAACAACCGCTTGGAATTGTGCTGTGGCGGTCAAACAGGTGTTTGAAACATACGTTTACCACCTGGGGATGTCAAGCGTCGTCCGGACGCCGTTTGTCATGACGCGGATCAACGGCGCGCACGGCAACGCTTGCGGCAAGACGCCACAAGACTGCGGGAGTGTAGAAGTGCAGAAGTACGACACACATAAAAAATGTGGGAGGGGGCTTGCCCCCGATAACGGTGTGTCAGCCATACAGACGTTGGCTGATCCATCACTATCGGGGGCAAGCCCCCTCCCACATTTTTTAGCGCCAGCAGATCAGGCGTAGGTGTCGATCAACGTGCCGAGCATTTCATCCGAGGCCTTGGCGACTTTCACGCCCAATTCCACCTGAAATTTGCCTTGGGCCATTTCGACCATGTTGCTGGCCGAGTTGGAAGGCTGTGCACGGTCGTTGGCGCGCAGACGGTCAACTTGCGCATCCGACGGCTGGGTAGTCGCGGCGCTGGCGATCTTGCCGGCGGCCTGGTCGACACGGCTCTGCCCGGTCTGAATGGTGCTCAGGCCCGAGTAAAACGCGCTGCTGCCAGAGATGTCCATGGCGTAAACCTGCCTTTAGAGAATCGTGAAGTTGAATTGAAGCAGATATCCCGGCAAAGGGCCCGTCAAAAACACTAATGGCATAATGCCTTAGCGATAGCCAAAATCAGTCAAGCAGGTCCAACTGCAAGTATTCAGCAACCGCTTCGGCCCCGGCGTGCTTGAGTTTGGGCACACGCCCCAGGCACGGCGCAGGCAGCCGCTCGGCCAGGGTGGCGAGGTTCTCTTCCAGACGAGAGGTCTTGGGGTCGATGATATTCGCCACCCAACCCGCCAGCGGCAAACCGTCCCGGGCGATGGCCTCGGCGGTGAGCAAGGCATGGCTGATGCACCCCAGGCGCACGCCCACCACCAGGATCACCGGCAGTTTGAGCGCCATGGCCAGGTCCGACAGATTGTCCTGATCAGCCAACGGCACGCGCCAGCCGCCTGCGCCCTCGATCAAGGTGAAATCCGCTTGCCTTGCCAGAATCTGCTGCATCGGCTTGAGCAAGGATTGCACCGTGAGCGAGACACCCGCCTCCCGCGCTGCCAGGTGAGGCGCGATGGCCGGCTCAAATGCCACCGGGTTGACCTCGGCATAGGTCAGCGGCAATGAGCACTCGGCCAGCAGCGCCAGGGCATCGGCGTTGCGCAAGCCTTTGGGCGTGACCTGGCAGCCGGAGGCCACCGGTTTGCCGGCGGCGGTGCTTTTGCCGGCTTGCCGCGCCGCATGCAACAGCCCCGCGGCGATGGTGGTCTTGCCGACATCGGTGTCGGTACCGGTGATGAAGTAAGCGGCACTCATAGAGGTTTCTCCAGCACGGCATACACCACTTGGTAAGTCGCCGGCAGGCCTTGGGCCTGGCGGAACCGCTCATACGCTTGCACCAGTGCAACAATCCGCGCGCGCCCCGTCAACCCTCCCGGCCGGCCGGGGTTGAGGTTATGCGCGCCCAACGCCTTCAATTCGTGGGTCAGGCTGCGTACATCCGGGTAATGCAGCACATGGGGACGGCGCTCCAGGCTGACCAGTCGCAGGCCGCTGGCCGCGCACAGTTGCTGATAAGCCTCGAAGGTGCGAAAGCGATTGACGTGCACCAGGCCATCCGCTGCGCGCCAGCTTTCGCGCAGCTCTTCCAGGGTGCCCAAGCACAGACTGGCGAACGCCAGTACACCGCCCGGCTGCAACACGCGATAGGCCTCGCTGAGTACCGCCTCGAAGTTCGCACACCATTGCACCGCGAGGCTGGAGAAGATCAGCCCCAGGCTTCCAGCCTTGAGCGGCAAGCGTTCGGCATCCCCCGCGATGAAGTGATGCGCGCCCCCCAACGGGCGGGCGTGGTTAAGCATGCCCTCAGCAATATCCAGCGCGACGCCTTGGCTGGCGGGTAACCGTTCGGCCAGCATGCGGCTGAAATACCCGGTGCCGCAGCCCATGTCCAGCCAGCGCTGGGGCGCGGTGCCCGCCGGCAAGCGCGCCAGCAGCTGGCTACCCACCGCCCGCTGCAACTCAGCAACGCTGTCGTAGCTGGCGGCTGCACGGGAAAAGGAGGCCGCCACCTGGCGCTTGTCCGGCAAGGCACCCGGCAGCGGGGCGTGGGATAAATCAGTCATCGACGTACTCATGCAAAAAAGCCTGGATCGCCCCCGCCACACCGTGGGGGTCTTCCAGAAGAAAAGCGTGACCGGCCTGTTCAATCAGGCCGATTTCAACATCGGGCAGCAGCGCCAACAGGTCGCTGGCGGCTTCGGCGGGCACCAACCCGTCCAGCCCGGCGAACAGGTGCAACTGCGGGCCGCGATAGGCCAGCAAGGCCTCGCGGGTGTCGAGTTGGGCGAGCAGTTCAAGCCCAGGCATCAATACGCTCGACGGCGTATTCGGTGCACCGCTGACCAGCAGCCGCGACAGCCCGCGTGGGTCTTCGGCGCCCTTGGCGCACAACAGGCCGAAACGTTTGAGGGTGACTTGGGAGTCGGCATGGCAGCCGGCGAGAAACGCGTCGAATGTCTCGGCGGGCATCGCGCTCGGCCAACCGTCGTGGGCGACAAAACACGGGTTGCTCGCCAAGGTCAGCAGCCCGCAGCAGCGTTCGCCGCGCCGCGCCGCCAGCTCCGACGCCAGCATGCCACCCAGGGACCAACCGCCCAGCCAGGCGTTATCCGGCAAGGTGGCGTCGAGTTCATCGAGCCACTCATTCAGGTCGCTGGAACCCAACGCCGGCAACGGCTCGATATGCACCTGCAGGTGCGCGTCCAGACCTTGCAAGGCGGCGGCCAACGGTTCCAGCGGCGATACGCCGAGGCCCCAGCCGGGCAGCAATACCAATCGATCACGCATGGTCGGGCTCCGAACTGCCTAACAGGCGAAAACACGCTTCCAACGCATTTAACAATAGCTGCACCTGCGCCGCGCTGTGGGCCGCCGTCAGTGTCACGCGTAAACGCGCGCTGCCGGCAGGCACGGTGGGTGGGCGGATCGCCGTCACCATCAGGCCGCGCTCGCGCAGCATCTGCGACAGGCGCACGGCCTTGGCGCTGTCGCCGATCAGGATCGGTTGGATCGGCGTGAAGCTGTCCATCAGGTCCAGGCCAAGCTGCTCGGCGCCCGAGCGAAACTGGCGGATCAACCCGTTGAGGTGCTCGCGCCGCCAATGTTCGGTGCGCAACAGTTCCAGGCTTTTCAAGGTGGCGCACGCCAGGGCGGGCGGTTGGCTGGTGGTGTAGATGTACGGGCGGGCGAACTGGATCAGGCTTTCGATCAGGTCTTCACTGCCGGCTACAAAGGCCCCCGCCGTGCCGAACGCCTTGCCGAGGGTGCCGACCAGCACCGGCACGTCGTCCTGGCTCAGGCCGAAATGCTCGACGATCCCGCCGCCGTTGGCGCCCAACGGGCCGAAGCCGTGAGCGTCATCCACCATCAACCATGCACCTTTGGCCTTGGTTTCACGGGCGAGTGCGGGCAGGTCTGCCAGGTCGCCGTCCATGCTGAACACGCCATCGGTGACCACCAAGGTATTGCCGGTGGCTTTCTCCAGGCGCTTGGCCAGGCTGTCAGCATCGTTGTGCAAGTAACGGTTGAAACGCGCACCGGAGAGCAGGCCCGCATCCAGCAGCGAGGCATGGTTGAGACGGTCTTCCAGCACCGTATCGCCCTGCCCCACCAACGCCGTGACTGCGCCGAGGTTGGCCATGTAGCCGGTGGTAAACAGCAACGCGCGCGGGCGACCGGTAAGGTCCGCCAGGGCTTCTTCCAGCTCATGGTGCGGCGTGGCATGCCCGACCACCAAGTGCGAAGCGCCGCCGCCCACGCCCCAACGGGACGCACCGGCGCGCCAGGCTTCGATCACTTGCGGGTGATTGGCCAGGCCGAGGTAATCGTTGTTGCAGAACGCCAGCAATGGCTGGCCGTCCACCACCACTTCCGGGCCTTGGGGGCTGTCCAGCAGCGGGCGTTGGCGATAAAGGTGTTCGGCACGGCGGGCAGCGAGGCGCGCGGCGAGATCGAAAGACATGCAGGCCTCGGTTAAGCAGGATGTACGCGCTAAAGAATGGGGCAGGGAGCGGATGTGGGCGGGGGCTTGCCCCCGATTGCAATCTGTCAGTTGATGGAGGTGTCGACTGACCCATCGTCATCGGGGGCAAGCCCCCCTCCCAAACACGTCATTTCCCACAGTGGGGTGGCATTTCAATCAAACGGCGGCGTTGTAAAACTGCTCGCTGCTCTTCTGCTCCACCAACGCCTGTTCGATCGCCGCCTGATGCACCTCATCGGCGTGCTCTTCGCGCGCTTCCGGCAGGATGCCCAGGCGCGAGAACAGTTGCATGTCCTTGTCGGCCTGCGGGTTGGCGGTCGTCAGCAACTTGTCGCCGTAGAAAATCGAGTTGGCACCGGCAAAAAACGCCAGGGCCTGCATCTGCTCGTTCATCGCTTCACGGCCAGCCGACAGCCGTACGTGGGACTGCGGCATCAGGATGCGCGCCACGGCGAGCATGCGGATGAAGTCGAACGGGTCGATGTCCTCGGCGTTTTCCAGCGGCGTACCGGCGACTTTCACCAGCATGTTGATCGGCACCGATTCCGGATGCTCCGGCAGGTTAGCCAGCTGGATCAGCAGGTTGGCGCGGTCGTCGAGGGACTCGCCCATGCCGAGGATGCCGCCGGAGCAGATCTTCATCCCCGAATCACGCACGTAGGCCAGGGTTTGCAGGCGCTCGCCGTAGGTGCGGGTGGTGATGATGCTGCCGTAGAACTCCGGCGAGGTATCGAGGTTGTGGTTGTAGTAGTCGAGGCCGGCCTGGGCCAGGGCTTCGGTCTGGTCCTGGTCGAGACGGCCGAGGGTCATGCAGGTTTCCAGGCCCATGGCTTTTACGCCTTTGACCATCTGCAGCACGTAGGGCATGTCTTTGGCCGACGGGTGCTTCCAGGCGGCGCCCATGCAGAAGCGGGTCGACCCGATGGCTTTGGCGCGGGCGGCCTCTTCGAGGACCTTCTGCACCTCCATCAGCTTCTCTTTTTCCAGACCGGTGTTGTAGTGGCCCGACTGCGGACAATATTTGCAATCTTCCGGGCAGGCGCCGGTTTTGATCGAGAGCAGCGTCGACACTTGCACACGGTTGGCGTCGAAATGCGCGCGGTGCACGGTCTGCGCCTGGAACAGCAGGTCATTGAAGGGCTGCACGAACAGCGCTTTGACTTCGGCGAGGGACCAATCGTGACGCAAGGTGGCGGTGGTGCTGGCGCTCATGGGCGATTCCTTGATTATGCTTTGGCAAGCGCTGCGGGAAGGGCAATACCCACAGGCACGACACGGATGCTCGGCATATTTAAGGAAGATTCATGCACTGTCAACTCAAGCACAAACACCAGGTTTACATCTGGCTAAAAAACATACAATCCTGTTTAGTCTGTGATGAGGCGACAGAATCAGCCCATTGTGTGTGCAACGCCTGCGAAACAGAGCTGCCCTGGCTGATGGAGCACTGCGATGTGTGCGCCCTGCCCTTGCCAATGGAAGGTCTGATCTGCGGCCAATGCCAGAAACAACCACCCGCCTTTAAACAGGTGACCGCGCCCTGGACCTACAGCTTTCCCATCGACAGCTTGATCAGCCGCTTCAAGCACCAGGCGCGCTGGCCTCTCGGGCAGATGCTCGCCCGGCTTTTAGCGCAGCACCTGCAACACCGCCTCGACAACAGCGAACTGACGCGCCCCGACTGCCTGTTACCGGTGCCCATGGCCCGCAAGCGCCTGCGCGAACGCGGCTATAACCAGGCGTTGATGCTGGCGCGCTGGCTCAGCAGCGACTTGAACATTGCCTACGATGAACACCTGTTGTTACGTCCCCATGAAACCGTCGCCCAACAAGCCCTGGACGCCAAGACTCGCAAGCGCAACCTGCTCGGCGCCTTCGCCCTGGCGCCTGGCGCCCAGGTGCAGGGCCGGCACTTTGCCTTGGTCGACGATGTGCTCACCACCGGTGCCACCGCCCACAGCCTGGCGCGGTTATTGATCAATGCTGGCGCACGACAGGTCGATGTGTACTGCCTGGCCCGCACACCCAAACCGGGCAGCTGACTTGACTCCGGCGCACCTTGCCCGCAACGTTCGGCTCATCACATCGAAGCGCATCCACATGTCTCTGCCAGCGTCCCTCAGCCAACACATCATCCGTCGCCCCCAGCGCATTGCCTTGCTGGCGCATATCGCCGAACAAGGGTCCATCACCCGCGCGGCGAAAAGTGCAGGCCTCAGTTACAAGGCGGCGTGGGATGCCATCGACGAGCTGAACAACCTGGCGCAAAAACCCTTGGTGGCGCGCAGCGTCGGCGGCAAAGGCGGTGGCGGCGCCAAGCTGACGGCCGAAGGTGAACGCGTGTTGCGTCTTTACCAGCGCCTGCAAGTGTTGCAGGCCGAAGTGCTGGGCTCGGACGAAGCCGCCAGCGACTTCAACCTGCTCGGTCGCTTGATGCTGCGCACCAGTGCGCGTAACCAACTGCATGGCCAAGTCATCGCCATCGAGCCGCATGGCCGTAACGACCTGATCCGCCTGCAGCTGGCGGGCGGGCTAACCCTGGAGGCGCAGATCACCCACGACAGCACGCAGCGGCTGGAACTGGAAACCGGCGTGGAAGTGGTCGCGCTGATCAAGGCCGGCTGGTTGGAATTGCTGGCTCCCGGCGACCCTGCAACACCTGGACACAATTGCATGAGCGGCAGCGTCGACGCCATTCTCGACGCCGACGACGGCCCCAGCGAAGTCCGCATCGCCCTGCCCAACGGCCAGGTTTTATGCGCCCTGGCGCAGCCCGGCGCGCTCATCGCCCTCGGGGCCGCCGAGGGCCAGGCAATCCACGTGCAATTCGCGCCGAACAATGTGCTGCTCGGCACGCCGGTTTAACCGCTGCCGGTATTCAAACTGCAACAATTTCGTCACGCCCGCTCCTTAAGGTGTCTGCAAAAACCGCAGGGAGCCTGAGATGAGCCTATTAGAAGAAAACCAAGCCACCGACCTTGAACAGATGGTCGGCCTGACCCGCCGCCGCTTCATCGGCGCCGGTGCCTTATGCGGTGCCGCGATGTTCCTCGGTGGCAACCTGCTGACGCGCAGCGCCCTCGCCGTCAACGCCGCCAGCGCCAGCCCGTTGCTGGGCTTTACCAGCATCGCCGCCGCCACCCGCGACACCATCACCTTGCCGCCGGGCTACAGCGCGTCGGTGCTGATCAGCTGGGGCCAGCCGCTGAGCAGGAGCGCGCCGGCCTTCGATCCGTCCGGCAACGGCACGGCCAAGGCCCAGGAACAGCAGTTCGGTGACAACAACGACGGCATGAGCCTGTTCGCCTTCCCCGGCGACGATAACCGCGCGCTGATGGCGATCAACAACGAATACACCAATTACCGTTACCTCTTCGCCCACGGCGGCGCGCCGCAATCGGCCGAAGACGTGCGCAAGGCCCAGGCCAGCGAGGGCGTCTCGGTGATCGAAGTACGGCGCAAAGGCGACACCTGGCAGTTCGTGCAGGACTCGCGCTACAACCGACGCATCCACGGCAACTCGCCGATCCGCCTCAGCGGCCCCGCCGCCGGCCACGCCTGGCTGAAGACCAGCGCCGACAAAACCGGCAAGAACGCCCTCGGCACCTTCCAGAACTGCGCCAACGGCAAGACGCCGTGGGGCACTTATCTGACCTGCGAAGAGAACTTCACCGACTGCTTCGGCAGCAGTAACCCACAACAGACGTTCGACGCCGGGCAGAAACGCTATGGCGTGGTGGCGGCCAGCAAAGACATCAACTGGCACCCGCACGACCCACGCTTCGACATCGCCAAGAACCCCAACGAACTGAATCGTCATGGCTGGGTGGTGGAAATCGACCCGTTCGATCCGCAATCCACCCCGGTCAAACGCACGGCCCTGGGCCGCTTCAAACACGAAAACGCTGCCCTGGCCGAAACCCGTGACGGCCGCGCCGTGGTGTACATGGGCGACGACGAACGCGGCGAGTTCATCTACAAGTTCGTCAGCCGCGACAAGATCAACCACAAGAACCCCAAAGCCAACAAAGACCTGCTCGACCACGGCACCTTATACGTAGCGATCTTCGATGCGGGCGACGGCAACGCCGACCATCCCAAGGGCAAGGGCCAGTGGGTCGAGTTGACGCACGGCAAAAACGGCATCGACGCCAGCACCGGTTTCGCCAGCCAAGCCGAAGTGCTGATCCATGCGCGCCTGGCCGCCAGTGTGGTGAAAGCCACGCGCATGGACCGCCCGGAATGGATCGTGGTCAGCCCCACTGACGGCCAGGTCTATTGCACCCTCACCAACAACGCCAAGCGCGGTGAAGACGGCCAGCCGGTGGGCGGCCCCAACCCGCGCGAGAAAAACGTCTACGGCCAGATCCTGCGCTGGAAGGCCGACGCCGATAACCACGGCGCCAGCGAATTCAGCTGGGACCTGTTTGTGGTGGCCGGCAACCCTGGCGTTCACGCCGGCACGCCGAAGGGCGGTTCGTCGAACATCAACCCACAGAACATGTTCAACAGCCCCGATGGGTTGGGCTTCGATAAGGCCGGGCGCTTGTGGATTCTTACGGATGGCGACTACAGCAACGCCGGTGACTTCGCGGGGATGGGCAATAACCAGATGCTGTGTGCGGACCCCTCCACCGGGGAGATACGCCGTTTCATGGTCGGGCCGGTGGCCTGTGAAGTGACAGGCATCAGCTTCTCGCCGGATCAGAAGACGCTGTTTGTGGGCATCCAGCACCCAGGCGAAACCGGTGGTTCGACCTGGCCGGAGCATCTGCCGAACGGCAAGCCGCGGTCGTCGGTGATGGCGATTCGGCGGGATGATGGTGGCATCGTCGGCGCCTGACAGGGCCTCATCGGGGGCAAGCTCCCCTCCCACAGTACGCGGTCCACTGTGGGAGGGGGCTTGCTCCCGATAGCAATGGCACAGTCGCCCCCTATCTCGACCTCGGTGCGTTACCATACCCGGCCGGACGCGGCGCTCTGCTGCGCGCAGGAGTTCGCATGGCCCACCCGTTTGAAACACTCACCCCCGACCTGGTGCTCGACGCTGTCGAAAGCATCGGTTTCCTCAGCGATGCTCGCGTTCTGGCGCTGAACAGCTACGAAAACCGCGTCTATCAAGTGGGCATCGAAGATTCGGAACCGCTGATCGCCAAGTTCTACCGCCCGCAGCGCTGGACCAACGAAGCGATCCTTGAAGAGCATCGCTTCACCTTCGAGCTGGCCGAATGCGACGTGCCAGTGGTCGCCCCGATGATCCACAACGGCGAAAGCCTGTTCGAACATGCCGGTTTCCGTTTCACCCTGTTCCCACGCCGCGGCGGCCGTGCGCCGGAGCCGGGTAATCTCGATCAACTGTATCGCCTTGGCCAATTGCTCGGCCGTTTGCATGCGGTGGGTTCCACCCGTCCGTTTGAACACCGTGAAGCCTTGGGCGTTAAGAATTTCGGTCACGACTCCCTCAACACCCTGCTGGAAGGCAACTTCATCCCCAAGAGCCTGTTGCCGGCCTACGAGTCCGTGGCCCGCGACCTGCTCAAGCGTGTGGAAGAGGTGTACAAGGCCACGCCGCACAAGAACATCCGCATGCACGGCGATTGCCACCCCGGCAACATGATGTGCCGCGACGAGATGTTCCACATCGTCGACCTGGATGACTGCCGCATGGGCCCGGCGGTGCAGGACCTGTGGATGATGCTCGCCGGAGATCGTCAGGAATGCCTGGGCCAGCTGTCGGAATTGATGGACGGCTATCAGGAATTCCACGATTTCGACCCACGTGAACTGGCGTTGATCGAACCCCTGCGCGCCTTGCGGCTGATGCATTACAGCGCCTGGCTCGCACGACGCTGGGATGACCCGGCGTTCCCCCACAGCTTCCCGTGGTTCGGCAGCGAGCGCTATTGGGGTGACCAGGTGCTGGCGCTGCGCGAGCAACTCTCGGCGCTCAATGAAGAACCCCTGAAACTGTTCTGACAGCTTCTCTGTGGGAGCCGGGCTTGCCCGCGATGCAAGCGCCTCGGTTTTGCAGGAGTACCGAGGCGATGCTATCGCGGGCAAGCCCGGCTCCCACAGAAAGCACATCCCATCGCCGGACAAATATCCTTACAATCGCGCTTTGTTAGCTGCCTAAGCAAGGATTCTGCAATGCAAGCCGCCAACCCCCGCAAGGGCTACATCCTGGGCCTGAGCGCCTATGTCATCTGGGGTCTGTTCCCGCTCTACTTCAAAGCCATCGCCAGCGTACCCGCCGCCGAGATCATCGTGCATCGCGTGCTGTGGTCGGCACTGTTCGGCGCGTTGCTGTTGATGGTCTGGAAGCACCCAGGCTGGTTCCGCGAACTGCGCGACAACCCCAAACGCCTGGCGATCCTGGCACTCAGTGGTTCGTTGATCGCGGGTAACTGGCTGACCTATGTGTGGTCGGTCAACAGCGGGCGCATGCTGGAAGCCAGCCTGGGTTACTACATCAACCCCTTGGTGAATGTGGTGTTGGGCATGCTGATCCTGGGCGA
This sequence comes from Pseudomonas sp. A39, assembly GCF_058145955.1. Taxonomy (NCBI): domain Bacteria; kingdom Pseudomonadati; phylum Pseudomonadota; class Gammaproteobacteria; order Pseudomonadales; family Pseudomonadaceae; genus Pseudomonas; species Pseudomonas sp. A39. The sequence goes on along the minus strand of NZ_JBYVMD010000010.1, from coordinate 110,557 downwards.
ACGCCTGCGTCGTCTGCAGTGGGTTGCCGTTGGGCTGGCCGCAGTGGGTGTGGCACAACAGGTGTGGCAAGTGGGCAGCCTGCCCTGGGTGTCGCTGGTGTTGGCGCTGACCTTTGGCTTCTACGGGCTGATTCGCAAGCAGGCACCGGTGAAAGCGCTGCCGGGGCTGGTGGTAGAAACCTGGATGCTGGTGCCGATTGCCGTGGCATGGTTGCTGTTCAACCCCTCGGCCCACAGTGCTCAGATGGCGTTCTGGAGTACGTCCGAGGCGTGGTGGTTGGTGGCCGCAGGCCCGGTGACGCTGATCCCGCTGGTATGTTTCAACGCCGCCGCACGGCACTTGCCCTACACCGCCCTGGGCTTCTTGCAATATGTGGCGCCGACCCTGGTGCTGCTGGAAGCCGTGCTGCTGTTCGGTGAACACCTGGCGCCGAGCACGTTGACCGCCTTCGCTTTCATTTGGGCGGGCCTAGTGGTGTACAGCGTGGATATCTGGTTGAGCGTGCGCAAACGCTGATCAAAAAACGCACAATCCTCTGCAAGCCACAGCGGTCATGGCTTGCAGACATCCACCCCAAGGTTATCCACAGCCTGATCCCCGCCATTTGTGCACAAGCCCTTGAAACTGCTCGTTTTTTGCTCAGCTGACGAAGAGGCCCGGCCGGCGTGGCCTGGCGCCGGGTCTCTACAGGTTATCCACAGGCCCATGCAAGATTTCCATGCATAACCCTGTGGGTAGATTATTCCTCGTGGTGCAGCTCCACCATCAAGTCATCGGCCAAGGTTTCAAGGGACAGTTGTAAGGTATCCAGGGATAACGCTGTCGGCACCTGCAGCAGCGCCTCGGCGGTAAACAGCGGATCACCGCTCATGGGCGCCGGGCGTACATCCGTGCTCAGGCTCTCAAGGTTCACGCCCTGCTTGCTCAGCAGCGCCGTGATCTCGCGAACGATGCCCGAACGGTCATTGCCGACCAGCGTCATCATGATCGATTTAGAGGCCGAGGCTTGCCCGCTACTGCCCTCGCCCACTAACACACGAATGCCATGTGTGGCTAAATCCTCCAGCGCGCCCACCAATGCCTGACGCTGCTCGGCAGGCACGCTGACCCGCAGGATCCCGGCAAACTGCCCGGCCATATGGGCCATGCGGCTTTCCAGCCAATTGCCACCGTGGGCGGCAATGTTCTGCGCAATACGTTCAACCAGGCCGGGTTTGTCGGCGGCGATAATTGTGAGTACAAGATGGTCCATGGCAAAGCCCTCTGGAATTCAACCTACAAGGTGGACCCGAAGGCCCTTGATAACAAATCGTGTACCATTTTTATATTTATCTGGAACAATCCAATAGTTTTTTGAGAACATCCGGTTCTCCGCTGTGACCGTACGACCAAAGTGGGTCGCTAATCGACGTATTTAGTCTAATTTTCACAACCGCAAGTCATCATGTAGTATGCCCAACCGTGCACTACATAATGAAATCTGAAAAAGCGCATAAGCTCCGCAGAGTGAGGCAAGCAATGACTGAACACGTTCAAGTCGGTGGCCTGCAGGTCGCCAAAGTCCTGTTCGACTTCGTGAACAACGAAGCCATTCCCGGTACCGGCATCACTGCCGACCAGTTCTGGGCCGGTGCCGACAAGGTCATCCACGACCTGGCACCGAAGAACAAAGCCCTACTCGCCAAGCGCGACGATTTCCAGGCGCGGATCGATACCTGGCACCAGACTCACGCCGGTAAAGCGCACGACCCGGTGGCCTACAAGGCCTTCCTGCAAGACATCGGATACCTGCTGCCAGAAGCCGCAGACTTCCAGGCCACGACCCAAAACGTCGATGACGAAATCGCCCGCATGGCCGGCCCTCAGCTGGTGGTGCCGGTGATGAACGCCCGCTTCGCCCTCAACGCCTCGAATGCGCGCTGGGGTTCACTGTATGACGCGCTGTATGGCACCGACGCCATCAGCGAAGCCGGCGGCGCCGAAAAGGGCAAGGGCTACAACAAGGTGCGGGGCGACAAGGTGATCGCCTTCGCCCGCGCCTTCCTCGATGAAGCCGCACCACTGAGCGCCGGCAGCCACGCTGAGTCGACCGGCTACAAGATCGTCGATGGCACGCTGATTGTCAGCCTCAAAGGCGGCAGTAACAGCGGCCTGCGCGACGATGCGCAATTGATCGGTTTCCAAGGCCCTGCGGCCGAGCCGATTGCAATCCTGTTGAAACACAACGGCCTGCACTTCGAAATCCAGATCGACGCCAGCACCCCGGTCGGCCAGACCGACGCAGCCGGCGTCAAAGACGTGCTGATGGAAGCCGCGCTGACCACCATCATGGACTGCGAAGACTCCGTCGCCGCCGTGGATGCCGATGACAAAGTGGTGATCTACCGCAATTGGCTCGGCCTGATGAAGGGCGACTTGGCCGAAGAAGTGGCCAAGGGTGGCAAGACCTTCACCCGCACCATGAACGCCGACCGCGTTTATACCGGCGTGGATGGCCAGGACGTGACGCTGCATGGCCGTTCGCTGCTGTTCGTGCGCAACGTGGGTCATCTGATGACCATTGACGCGATCCTCGACAAAGACGGCAACGAAGTCCCCGAAGGCATCCTTGACGGCCTGCTCACCAGCCTGGCCGCGATCCACAGCCTTAACGGCAACAGCAGCCGCAAGAACAGCCGCACCGGTTCTGTGTACATCGTTAAACCGAAGATGCACGGCCCGGAAGAAGCTGCGTTCACCAACGAGCTGTTCGGCCGTATCGAAGACGTGCTGAACCTGCCGCGCAACACCCTCAAAGTCGGGATCATGGACGAGGAGCGCCGCACCACGGTCAACCTCAAGGCCTGCATCAAGGCCGCCAGCGAGCGCGTGGTGTTTATCAACACCGGTTTCCTTGACCGTACGGGCGACGAGATCCACACCTCCATGGAAGCCGGCGCGATGGTGCGCAAGGCCGCCATGAAGGCGGAAAAATGGATCGGTGCATATGAGAACTGGAACGTTGATATCGGCTTGAGCACCGGCCTGCAAGGTCGTGCGCAAATCGGTAAAGGCATGTGGGCCATGCCCGACCTGATGGCGGCGATGCTCGAGCAGAAAATCGCCCACCCATTGGCCGGTGCCAACACCGCCTGGGTACCGTCGCCAACCGCCGCCGCACTGCACGCGTTGCATTACCACAAGGTTGATGTATTCGCCCGCCAGGCCGAACTGGCCAAGCGCGAGCGCGCCTCGGTGGACGACATCCTGACCATTCCTCTGGCCAGCAACACCGATTGGTCCGACGAAGAGATCCGCAACGAGCTGGACAACAACGCCCAGGGCATCCTCGGCTATGTCGTACGCTGGATCGACCAGGGCGTCGGCTGTTCGAAAGTACCGGACATCAACGACGTCGGCCTGATGGAAGACCGCGCCACCCTGCGCATTTCCAGCCAGCACATCGCCAACTGGCTGCGCCATGGCATCGTCAACGAAGCCCAGGTCATGGAAAGCCTCAAGCGCATGGCGCCGGTGGTGGACCGTCAGAATGCCGGGGATGCGCTGTATCGCCCGCTGGCACCGGATTTTGACAGCAACATCGCGTTCCAGGCAGCGGTGGAGTTGGTGATTGAAGGCACCCAGCAGCCCAACGGCTACACCGAGCCGGTGCTGCACCGTCGGCGTCGGGAGTTCAAGGCTAAAAACGGCCTGTAAATGAAAAAGCCCTGATCGAGAGATCGGGGCTTTTTCTTTGGGGTTGTGGTGGCTGAACTGGCGCTATCGGGGGCAAGCCCCCTCCCACAACTAATAGGCGGCGCAGCAAACATGTGGGAGGGGGCTTGCCCCCGATGAGGCCGCTATATACACCGCAGAATCAGGACGCCATCCCCAACTCTCGCTTGACCATCTTCGCCAACTTCGCGCTATCAATCGGCTTGAGCAGAAAGTCCACCACGCTCAAATGCATCGCATCGATCACATCCGGCGCTTCCGCGTCCCCCGACATGATGATGATCGGCAACGCCGCACGCGGGGATTCACGCACCTGGCGGATCAGTTCCAAGCCATTGCTGGGCGCCATGCGCAGGTCGGTGATCAGCAAACCGATAGAGCTGCTGGACTTCAACAAATCCCACGCCGCCTCACCATTCTCAGCGGTCATGCAGCGAATACCGTCCAGCCCCAGGATCTCCGCCAGCAGTTCACGCGCATCCTTGTCGTCGTCAACAATCAATACGCGTTGTGGCGGTAAATCAGGCTCCAGCATCACGGCGCTCAGCGCCTCGCGCTCGGCATCGCTCAAAATATCGTGATCGGACATACGGTTCTCAGCAATTCTCATCAATCTCCCAGCACACTCGTCAGACATCTGCGGGAGGGCGATCAATGTGCACTTCGTCGGAAAGTTTGCCTAGTGGGTGTTCTACGGGGTTTGGACGATAGTCATGTAAGGTTTTTCCCTAGTTCTGCGGCATTTTCAGCGACCTAGACTTACGTCCAATGGGCACCCGCCGCGCAGGGGTCGACCATGAAGGACGATAACGACAAAAAAATTGCGGTCACTGTTATGAGTAAAGCTGATGCTTTCGCCCAAGCGGGGAAAACTGCTGTGTTGCAGAACATTCACGGCACCCTGCAGTTCCTGCAACGCTTCCCGCCCTTCAACCAGATGGAAAACGCCCACCTGGCATTTTTGGTGGAACAGTGCCAGTTACGCTTCTATGGCCCCGGTGAGAGCATCCTCAAACCGTCGGGCGGGCCGGTTGAACACTTTTACATCGTCAAGCAGGGCCGGGTCGTCGGTGAGCGGCCCGTGGCCAATCAAGAAACCGCTGAAACCACCTTCGAAATCACCACCGGCGAATGCTTCCCGCTGGCCGCACTCCTGGGTGAGCGGGCGACCCGCACCGAGCACAAGGCCGCCGAAGACACCTTCTGCCTGCAGCTGAACAAACCGGCGTTTATCAAGCTGTTCGCGCTGTCCAGCCCGTTTCGCGACTTCGCCCTGCGTGGCGTCAGCAGCCTGTTGGACCAGGTCAATCAGCAGGTTCAGCAAAAAGCCGTGGAAACCCTCGGCACTCAATACTCCTTGAACACCCGCCTCGGCGAATTGGCCATGCGCCATCCGGTCACGTGCAGCCCAAGCACACCCCTGCGCGACGCGGTGACGCTGATGCATGAGCAGCAGGTGGGCAGCATCGTGATCGTCGATGAGCACAAAGCCCCCTTGGGAATTTTCACCTTGCGTGACCTGCGCCAGGTGGTGGCCGATGGCGCCAGCGACTTCAGCCAGGCCATCGACGGCCATATGACCCAGGCGCCCTTCTTCTTGACCCCGGACCACAGCGCCTTCGACGCCGCGATTGCCATGACCGAACGGCATATCGCCCATGTGTGCCTGGTCAAGGACCAGCGCCTGTGCGGCGTGGTGTCCGAGCGCGACCTGTTTTCCCTGCAACGCGTGGACCTGGTGCACCTGGCCCGTACTATCCGCAACGCGCCGCGTGTGGATAATTTGGTGGCGATTCGCGGTGAGATCGGCCAGTTGGTGGAGCGCATGCTGGCCCATGGCGCATCGTCCACCCAGATCACCCACATCATTACGCTGCTCAACGATCACACCGTGTGCCGGGTGATTGAGCTGACGCTCGCCGAAAAAGGCGACCCCGGCGTTCCATTCAGTTGGTTGTGTTTTGGCAGCGAAGGCCGTCGTGAACAGACGCTGTACACCGACCAGGACAACGGCATCCTGTTTGACGCCAGGGACGCCGCCGAAGCGGCCGAGATTCGTGGGCGTTTGCTGCCGCTCGCGCAGCAGATCAACCAGAGCCTGGCGCTGTGCGGGTTCAGCCTGTGCAAGGGCAACATCATGGCCGGCAACCCCGAGCTGTGTTTGTCGCGGGCCGAATGGGCGCGGCGTTTCGCGGCGTTTATCCGAGAGGCGACGCCGGAGAATCTGTTGGGCTCCAGCATCTATTTCGACCTACGCGTGGTGTGGGGCGATGAACGTGGCTGCGAGCAACTGCGCCAAGGCATCCTGGATCAGGTCGCGGATAACCGATTGTTCCAACGCATGCTGGCCGAGAACGCGTTGCGCCAGCGGCCGCCCGTCGGACGTTTCCGCGAATTTGTGCTGACCCGTAAAGGCGGCGAGAAAGCCACCCTCGACCTCAAGGTGCAGGGCCTCACGCCCTTTGTCGACGGCGCGCGCTTGCTGGCCCTGGCTAACGGTATCCATGCCAACAACACCCTGGAACGCCTGCGCCAGCTGGTGGTCAAGGCAGTGATCGAGCCCCTGGACGGCGCGGCCTATGAAGAGGCTTACCACTTTATTCAGCAAACCCGCATGCAACAGCATCAGTTGCAGACTCGTGAGAACCAGCCCTACTCCAACCGTGTCGACCCGGAGAGCCTCAACCACCTGGATCGGCGTATCCTGCGCGAATCCCTGCGCCAGGCTCAGCGCCTGCAAAGCAGCCTGACATTGCGGTATCAGCTGTGAGTTTGTTCGGCTGGCTGCGTAAGAAAAAACCAGGGCTCGACGCGGCGCAACAACGACGACTGGAGCAATTGCCCAAGCCCGCAGCATTGGGCGACGGCTCATTGCGCAGCCAACGCTGGGTCGTGCTGGACCTGGAAACCAGCGGCCTGAACCTCAACCGTGACCAAGTGCTGTCCATCGGCGCGGTGGTGATCGAGGACGGCGCGGTGGACTTCTCCCAGCTGTTCGAACGCACACTGCAACGCGCCGAGACAAAACTCAGCCCCAGCGTATTAATCCACGGCCTCGGCCCCAGTGCGATCGCCGCCGGCAGCGACCCGGTTGAAGCCCTGCTGGACTTCATGGCGTTCGTCGGCGACAGCCCGTTGCTGGCCTTCCATGCGCCGTTCGATCAACACATGCTGTGCCGGGCGCTCAAGGACAGCCTGGGTTACCGCCTGGCCCATCCGTTTCTGGATGTGGCCGACATCGCCCCGCTGCTATGCCCGCAAGCCCATATCCGTGAAGCCGGGCTGGACGACTGGATCAACCACTTCAACCTGCACGTGGGCGAACGCCATCACGCCAGCGCCGATGCCCTGGCCACGGCCGAGCTGATGCTCATCCTGTTCAGCCGCGCGCGTGCGCAACACATCGACACGCCTCAGGCGTTGCAAGAGCGTTTGAGCCAATGGAAACGGCGCCAACACGCACCCTCTTTCTAACACCGCTGATCCTCGTAGTGAGCGGGCTTGCCCCGCGCTGGGTGGCGCAGCCACCCCAATAAAAACACCGCGTTCTGCCCGGCAAACCGTGAAATCAAGTTTTGGAGCCGCTACGCAGCCCAGCGCGGGGCAAGCCCACTCACCCCAAAAGCGTCCCCCTTCAAACCGACAGACGCCAATTGCGCCCACCCCACGGCTCTGACACAATCGCGAATAATTCTCGTTAGTTTAAACATCGCGTTTGCCAGGTGCTGCCTTGTCGTCAATCCAGAACCCACACAGTGAGCTTGTTGGCGCGTTGTATCGCGACCATCGTGGCTGGCTGTTAGCGTGGCTGCGACGCAATGTGGCCTGTCCTAGCCGCGCCGAGGACCTGAGCCAGGACACCTTCATGCGCCTGCTTGGCCGTGACGAGTTGCGCGAACCCCGCGAGCCCCGTGCGTTTCTGATCGCGATCGCCAAGGGCCTGCTGTTCGATTATTTCCGTCGCGCCGCCCTGGAACAGGCCTACCTCACCGAACTGATGCTGATCCCCGAAAGCGAACACCCTTCGCCGGAAGCCCAGCAACTGATCCTCGAAGACCTCAAGGCCATCGACCGCCTGCTCGGCAAATTGTCGAGCAAGGCCCGCGCAGCCTTTCTCTACAACCGCCTCGACGGCATGGGCCACGCAGACATCGCCCAACGCCTCGGCGTGTCAGTACCGCGCGTGCGCCAATACCTGGCTCAGGGCATTCGCCAGTGCTACATCGCGCTGTATGGCGAGCCGCAGTGACCGTGATCAGTTCCAAGCCGGTCTCGGCCCGTGTGCTGGATGCGGCGATTGCCTGGCAACTGTCCCTCGATTCGGGCGACGGCAGCGTGGTGGAGCGCGAAGAATTCGACAAATGGCTGGCCAGCGATGAAGAGCACGCCCGCGCCTGGCGGCAGTTGGGCATGCTCGACCAGCGTTTCAGTGCGGCCTCGGGCCCGGCGCGGGCGGCGTTGTTGCAATCGCGTGAGGGCATTCGCCAACGTGTGCGCAAGTTGGGCAGTGGTCTGGCGAGTATCGCCGTGGTAATTGGCCTGGCGTTGTTTGCCGGTGAGCGTTATGTGCCGATCCACTATTGGCTGGCTGACCAACGTACCGCCACCGGCGAGCAGCGCACGCTGAAACTGGCGGACGGTACGCTGATCAACCTCAATACCCACAGCGCTATCGACGTGCGTTTTGATGAAAAACGCCGACTGATCGTGTTGCAGGAAGGCGAAATCCTGGTCGAGACCGGCCACCACGACGCACGCCCGTTCTATGTGCAAACTCGCGACGGCAGCCTGCGGGCACTGGGCACGCGGTTTATCGTCAAGCGCGAAGACGACGCCACGCGCTTGAGCGTGCTGCAGTCGGCGGTGGCCGCTCAGCCCGAAGCCCTGCACCGGGAACAGATTTTCAAGGAAGGCCAGCAAGTGCTGATGCGCAGCGACGGTCTCGGCCCTACGCTTGCCGTCACCCCGGCCACCGACGCATGGACACGCGGCATGCTGGTGGTGGACAACGCTCGCCTGGGCGATGTGGTCGAGGAGCTGAGCCGCTACCGCACCGGTTACCTGGGCGTGGATAAAAACGTGGCCGACCTGCGCATCACCGGCAGCTTCCCGCTGCACGACACCACCTTGGCGCTCAACGCGCTGCTGCCGACGCTGCCGGTGCAGATCGAGCAGCACACACCGTGGTGGGTGACGGTTACCCGTAAACCTTAGGTTTGGCGGTGCCTTGGCTATCGCTTGCTCGCGAAGAGGCCCTGCCCTGCCCCCCTCAAATACCCCAGACAAAAAATATTTCCATCCCCCCCTATCACTTTTCACTTCTCGTTCGGCACCTAGGCAATTGAGAAATATTTCCATTCAGGAGCCGCCGTATGTCCCGCACGCTAGACACCTTGTTGCGCCCCAGCCTGTTAGCCGTGGCCATTGCCCTCAGCGCCCCGCTGGCCAGCACCGTGCTGGTCGCCGCCGAACAGGCGTCCAGCGTGCGCGCCTACAACCTGCCGGCGGCGCCACTGGCCAGCACCCTGAACCAGATCGCCAGCCAGGGCGGCCTCGCGCTGACCCTCAGCCCGGCGCTGGCGTCGGGCAAGACCTCGGCGCCGGTCCAGGGCCAGTTCGATGCGCCGGGAGCACTGCGTGAGGCGTTGCGTGGGACGGGTTTGCAGTTGGAGCAAAGCAGTGCGGGGACTTATACGTTGGTACCGGTTCCGGAGGGGGTTGTAGCCCTGCCCGAGACAAACATCACCGGCCAGGGCAGCTATGAAAGCGCATGGGGCCCGGTAGACGGTTATGTTGCAACGCGCACCGCCGCCGGCACCAAAACTGATACGCCGATTGCCGAACTACCCCGTTCGGTCACCGTGATCACTCGCAAACAAATGGAAGACCGCTCCGTACTCAACCTTAATGACGCTTTGCGCTACACCGCTGGTGTGCAGAGTTCCGGCTACGGCTCCGACTCCCGTAGTGACTGGCTGTTGGTACGTGGTTTTGTGCCGACTCAATTCCTCGACGGCCTGCCATTGCCCAAAGGTAACTACGCCACGCCGAAAATCGACACCTGGAACTTGGAACGCATCGCTGTCCTACGCGGCCCGGCCTCGTCGGTTTACGGGCAAACCCCGCCAGGCGGTTTGCTGGACATGGTCAGCCGTCGCCCTCAGGCCGAAAGCTCGAATGAGATCGAAGTGCAGGCCGGCAGCAACAACCACAAACAGATCAACTTCGACAGTACCGGCAAGATCGACGACGAGGGTCAGTTCCTCTATCGCGTCAGTGGCGTGGTGCGCGACAGCAACACCGCCGTGGATCACATCCCGGACAAGCGCTACAACATCGCTCCGAGCCTGACGTGGAACATCAACGACGACACTAAGTTCACGCTACTCACTCAGTTCACCCGCGACGACACAGGTATCACCGGGCAGTTCCTGCCGCTGCAAGGCACCAAACTGAGCTCCCCAGCGGGCAAGATTTCCCACCACAAGAACTTGGGTGATCCTGACTGGGAGTTTTATGACCGCACCTACTATGCGCTTGGCTACGCCTTTGAAACCCGCTTGAACGACACGTGGCAGTTCCACCAGAACCTGCGTTATACCAAGAACGACCTGTCGTTCCAGGGTATTACCGCGGGCGGTGCTTTCTTTCCGAATGGCCCTGAAGTCGCAGTGGACGCCAACGGTAACGTGAGTCGCTCTGCCGGCAAGGTTGACGAAAACATCGGCCAGTTCGCCGTCGATAACAACTTCCAGGCCGACTTCCAGACCGGCGCTGTCAGCCACACGCTGTTGCTGGGCCTCGACCATCAACGTTCCACCAGCGATGCGCGTTGGCTGTGGGGTTCTGCGGGGGTCCCCACCATCAACTTCAATCGTCCGGTGTACGGCCAGGACTTCTCCAACGTCCAATACTTCACCATGTACGATTACACCCAAAAGACCCAACAAACTGGCCTGTACGTCCAGGACCAGATGGCCCTCGACAACTGGCGCTTGACCCTCGGTGGCCGTGAAGACTGGGTACATACCGGCACCACTTTCCATAACCTCAATGACGCCACCAACACCCAGCGTGACAAACATTTCAGCGGCAACGCGGCACTGAGTTATGTCTTCGACAACGGTATCACTCCGTATCTGTCCTACGCCGAATCGTTCCAAGCCGGCTCAGGCACTCAAGTGGGCAGCACCGGCGCATTCAAACCCACCGAAGGCAAACAATACGAAGCCGGTATCAAGTACCAGCCTCCAGGCACCAAGGCGCTATTCACCGCCGCTGTGTTCGACCTGACCCAGCAAAACACCTCAGTCACCGAGGGGAGTATCACTCGCCAAGTGGGTGAAGTGCGGGTACGTGGCCTGGAACTGGAAGCCAGCGCTGACGTCACCGAAAGCCTAAAGCTGGTCGGTTCCTACACCTACAACGACAGCGAAATCATTCAAGGTACTGCGGCTGAAAAAGGCAATCGCCTGAACCAGTTGCCGCGTAACCAGGCGACAGGCTGGGCTGACTACACGTGGCGCAGCGGGACGCTGGATGGTTTTGGTGTCGGTGCAGGCGTGCGCTACGTCGGCGACACCTACGGCAACGCCGCCAATACCGACTTGGGCCACGTAGGCTCATACACCGTGTACGACGCCTCGGTGCACTACGACCTTGGCCGCTTGAACAGCACCATGAAGGGTGTGACCGTGGCCGTCGACGCCAAGAACATCTTCAACAAGGACTACCTGTCCACCTGTGATGGTTTCTATTGCTACTACGGCGACCAGCGTAACGTGGTCGCCAGCGTGAACTACAAATTCTAAGACGGTAAAAACCGCCAACGAAGGGCCGCCTGAACCGCGGCCCTTTTGCCTTTGGAGCCGTGATGAAAAGCAAAACCATCCGCCGCTGGTCCTTCATCCACACCTGGACCAGCCTGATTTGCACGGTATTCCTGCTGCTGCTCGCCCTCACCGGCCTGCCGCTGGTGTTTCACCACGAGATCGACCATCTGCTGGGCAACGAGCCGGAACTGGCGCAGATGCCTGCCGACACGCCGCAGCTCAACCTGGAACAGCTGGTGGCCCAGGCGCAGGCTCATCGTCCTGGCGAAGTCATGCAGTACCTGGCCTGGGACGAAGATGACAAGAACGGCGTGATCGCGATCATGGCGGCCACCGCAGGCACTGAGCCCAACTCGTCGCACACCTTCATGCTGGATGCCCGCACCGGCGACGCGCTGGAAACCCCGGCGGCCAACGGCGGCTTCACCTTGTTCCTGCTGCGCCTGCATGTGGATATGTTCGCCGGTCTGCCGGGCAAGTGGTTGCTGGCGTTCATGGGGGTGCTGTTTGTCGTGGCGATCATCTCGGGCACGGTGCTTTACCTGCCGTTCATGCGTCGCTTGAAGTTCGCCACCGTGCGCCAGGGCAAATCCACCCGTCTGCGCTGGCTCGACCTGCATAACCTGATCGGCGTGGTCACCCTGACGTGGGCGCTGGTGGTGGGTGTGACCGGCGTGATCAGCGCCTGCGCCGACCTGATCATCGCCGCCTGGCGCCAGGACAGTCTCAGCGCAATGATCGAGCCCTATAAAAACGCCCCGCCACTGACCCAGCGCGCACCGGCCACCGAGCTGCTGAACATCGCCGCCAAAGCCGCGCCCGGCATGGAGCCGGACTTCATCGCCTTCCCCGGCACGCGCTTTTCCAGTGAGCACCATTACGCCGTGTTCATGAAGGGCAGCACCCACCTGACCTCGCACCTGCTCACACCGGTGCTGATCGACGCCAGCACTCTGGCCGTCACCGCCATTGCCGAACGGCCCTGGTACATGGACGCCATGGGCATGTCCCAGCCGCTGCATTTCGGTGACTACGGCGGCATGCCGATGAAGGTCCTCTGGGCGGTGCTGGATGTGCTGACCATTGTCGTGCTGGGCAGCGGCGTCTACCTGTGGGTTGTCCGGCGCAAGGCGGGTAAGCCATGAAGCCGCGCCAGTCGAACTTCTGGAAGGTGTTTGCCTTCCCGCTGGGGATAGGCCTGCTTACGGCGGCAGGGTTGTTCGCGGCGTTATTGGGGGATGGGCTGTGGGATTCGCTGAGTTGGCTGGGGCTGGGGGTTCCGGCAGTCATTGCGCTCTGGGGGGTGCTGCACCGTTGAGTCGGGGGCAATCAATAGATCGCTTCCCAGCAATAATTAGACATTAATAACAACTTATACAAAGCATCTAAATACGCTTAATCTCTGCCCCAGGTCACACATCCTGTGCCGACAGTTTGCGGGGCAATACGTAATGACGCTTCCCATCTATGACCTTGCCGACCTGCGCACTGTGCTGAAGCGCGACGACATGCTGCGCGTGGTGCGCGATGCCTGTATGCAACATGCCCAAAACAACGTCATCAGTGCCAAGTCCGGCGAGCTGCTGTTCCAGGAACCTCCTGGGGACTGTCATATCAGGCTCGGCTATTTGCGGGGCGGGGAAACCTTCGTCGTCAAACTGGCCATGGGGTTCTATGAGAACCCGTCCAAGGGGTTGGACACCAATAACGGGTTGATGCTGGTCTTCAGCTCACACACCGGCAAGATCATCGCCATCCTCAACGATGAAGGCTGGTTGACCAGTTGGCGGACAGCCGCCGCCGGGGCATTGGCGGCGAAGGCCGGCGCTCCGCCACAGGTCACCGCGCTGGGTATTCTCGGCACCGGGCATCAGGCCGAACACCAGGCCCACTGGGCCGCACACCTCCTCGGGACCGACCGGGTGTTTATCTGGGGGCGGGACCCGGCCAAAGCCGCCCGGCTGGCAGAGAAACTGGGGCATCACGGTTTGTCGGTTCACGCGCTGGCCACGGTTGAGGAGGTGTTCGAGTACTGCAATGTCGTCATCACCTGCACGCCGTCAACCCAGGCAATTGTTCCGGTGTCCGTCGTAAAACCTGGCACCCACATCGTCGCCCTGGGCGCGGACAGCCAGGGCAAACAGGAACTTGACCCGCACATTCTGGCGATGGCCCAGGTCATCATGACCGACGACCATCGCCAATGCGCCGAGCGCGGTGAACTGGGGCATGCCCTTCGCGCCGGGCTGGTCACCAACACTGCCGACATCTCCCTGGGGCACGTGTTGGCAGGCAGCCTCCCAGGGCGCATCAACGCTGACGACGTGACCGTCGCTGACCTGACCGGCCTTGCAGCCCAGGACATTGCCATCGCCACCCTGGCTGTCGGGTTGGTCCGGGCCGTGGCGCCTGGCGATGCGGACAACGTCACCCCCTCCTAGGTACCGAATCAACACCTGAATAAACAATAACAATAAGGTAGGTATTCAAATGAAAAAGCCGCTTAGTACGATTTCCACAGCATCCCTCTGGCTGCTCTGCACCGTCACGGGTGCGGCACACGCTGAAACACTGCGCATTGCCAGCGAAGGGGCTTATCCACCGTTCAATTACGTGGACTCCACCAACACACTGCACGGCTTCGATATCGACATTGCCAACGCCCTGTGTGAGCGAATGAAGGTCACCTGCACCTTTGTCACCCAGGACTGGGAGGGCATGATTCCCGCGCTGCTGGCGAAAAAATACGATGCCATCGTGGCCTCGATGAATGTCACCGAAGAGCGCAAAAAGAAAATCTCCTTCACTAACCGCTATTACCGCACACCGTTGTCGGTCGCCGTGGCCAACGACTCAGGCATCCGCGATGCCCAGACCGACTTTAAAGGCCTGACGGTGGGCGCCCAGTCTTATTCGACACAAGCCATCTACGCCGAAGAACGCTATGGCGCGGCCGGCGCCACGGTGAAGCTCTACCCCTCCCAGGACGAAGCCGCCAGCGACCTGGCGGCCGGGCGCCTGGACGGCGTCATCGCCGACAAATACCCACTGCTGGCATGGGTAGAAAGTGCCGGTAAAGACTGCTGCAAGATCCTCGGGGACATTGACGGCACCAACACCGATGCGGCCATTGCGGTACGCCAGGAAGACGTCGCGTTGCGCGAGCGGCTGAACCGGGCGCTGGACGAAATCGTCGCCGATGGCACTTACAAAAAGATCGCCAGCCGCTACTTCGCCTTCGATATCTATTGACCTTCGGGGCCCGGGCACTGGCCCGGGACGCTCCTCCGGTACTGCAGCGCCGTGCTGATCTTGAGCACCGCGCGCCCGTGCAGGTCAAATTTCGCGAGAGGGTTCTGGCATGCTCGAACAACTGTCATTGTTATCTTTTGCCAGCGATGGCTGGGGCTCGGCGCTGCTCGCAGGTGCCTTGGTCACGATCGCCCTGGCCCTCGCCTGCGTGCCGCTCGGTTTGCCGCTGGGCCTGGCAGTGGCGCTGGCGGCGCGGTCCAGGCGGCGCTGGCTACGGACTGGAGCCACGGCATTTTCCACGGTATTCCGTGGACTGCCCGAACTACTGACCCTGTTGATCATTTATTACGGCTGCCAGATCGCCGCACAAAAGCTATTCGCCGCCATGGGTTACCAGGGCGAGATAGCCATCAACACCTTCGTCGCCGCCATGATTGCCTTCAGCCTGGTGTTTGCCGCGTTTTCCAGCGAGATCTGGTTAAGCGCCCTCAAGACACTGTCCAAGGGTCAGCTGGAGGCGGCTGCCATGCTGGGCTTGTCCAAGGGCACGACCTTTCGCAGGGTGGTCCTGCCACAACTGACACGTATCGCCTTGCCCGGCCTGTCGAACAACTGGTTGTCACTGCTCAAGGACACCTCGCTGGTTTCGACTATCTCCCTGGTCGACCTGATGCGCCAGACCAGCCTGGCAGTCAGCGTGACCAAAGAACCCATGCTGTTCTACACCGTGGCCTGCTTGGGCTATCTGTTTTTCTCGGCGCTGTCCGGCCGCGTGTTCCATGTGCTCGAACGCTCTTCCAGCCGCCACCAACAGAGTGCCAAGCCATGAACATCGAGAATCTGTGGAGCACGCTGCTCAACGTGGCGTTGCTTGAACGTTACGCCCCGCGCTTTATCGACGGCTTGCTGGTAACCGGCAAACTGGTGGCGATTTCTTTCAGCCTCGGGGCATTACTGGGTCTACTGATTGCCTCGGGCCGCTTGTCGACCTATCGCTGGGTGCGCGGCTTCACTGGCGTCTATGTGTACTTCTTTCGCGGTTCGCCGCTGCTGGTCCAGCTGTTCATGCTGTATTACGGCCTGGGGTCTTTCAAAGGCTTCTGGCAAGAGGTCGGTCTCTGGTGGTTCTTCCGGGATGCCTGGCTCTGCACCCTGCTGGCCTTCACGCTGAACACGGCGGCCTATCAAGCCGAGATCATGCGCGGTGCCCTGACCGCCATCGCACCGGGCCAGCGCGAAGCCTCGCAAACCCTGGGCCTGTCTCGCTGGACCACCTTGAGAAAAGTCATCCTGCCGCAATCGCTGCTGGTCGCCATCGGGCCGCTGGGTAACGAACTGGTCCTGATGATCAAGGCCAGTTCCATCGCCTCGCTGGTCACTATTTATGACCTGATGGGCGTTACCAAACTGGCCTTCTCACGCACCTTCGATTTCCAGATCTACCTCTGGGCGGCGGTGCTGTACCTGGTCATCGTCGAAGTCGTCAGACGCGCGCTCAAACGACTGGAACGGTCACTGAGCAAGCACATCGGGTAATCCGGTCTCTCCCCCCCACACTGCGGTCCAGAGGGCTAGTCATGAATTCCTACATCACCGCACCAGACGGTCGTTCCCTTTCTGCCCCGCCCACGCGAAAGTCCGTGGTGCAAATCAGTGGATTGAACAAATGGTATGGCAACTTCCAGGTCCTTCACGCCATCGACCTTAACGTCAGCCAAGGTGAGCGCATCGTTCTGTGCGGCCCTTCCGGCTCGGGAAAGTCGACCTTGATTCGCTGCATCAGCCGCCTTGAAATTGCCGAGAGCGGGGTCATCCGAGCGCTGGATACCGACCTCGGGAAACCTTCGCCGGCCAGGCATAAAGCGTTGCGCGAGATTGGCATGGTGTTCCAGAACTTCAACCTGTTCCCCCACATGACGGTCCTGCAAAACTGCACCCTGGCCCCGATATCGGTACGGGGCCTGTCACGCAGGCGCGCCGAAGAACACGCACGGCATTATCTGAGCAAGGTCGGCATCGAAAGCCAGGCGAACAAGTACCCCAGCCAACTTTCAGGCGGCCAGCAACAGCGGGTGGCGATCGCCAGGGCACTGTGCATGGAGCCGAAAATCATGCTGTTCGACGAACCCACCTCGGCACTCGACCCGGAAATGGTCAACGAAGTGCTGGACGTCATCGTCAAATTGGCCGACACCGGCATGACCATGCTGTGCGTCACCCACGAAATGGGCTTCGCTCGCCAGGTCGCCGAACGGGTGCTGTTCCTCGACGCGGGACGCATTGTGGAAGACCTGCCCCCAGAGCAGTTTTTTACCGAGCCCAAGAGCGACCGGGCTCAAGCCTTCCTGGCGCAGATCCACCGCTGAGCGCGCAGGTATCGCCAAGACCGGACAACCTGTCAAAGGCAGGGTCGACTCCGTACAATCAGTCCCTTCACATTCAAGTGCTTTATTTCCCCATGGCCAATATCGCGTTCATGAATGCAGCGGCAGACGGCATCGCTGCCTTGCTTTTTCCCGACCTGGAAGCGGTGGTTCACGATATCCGCAGCGGATTGATCGTGCACATCGCGAATGGTTTCTCCAAGCGCAAAGTCGGGGATGCCTCGCTGATTTGCAATCTGCCGGAGCTGGACCAGGGTCTGGATGTCATCGGTCCGTATGAAAAGGCCGGCCCCAATAACCGCACGCTGCGCTCAATCTCTATCGCGGCCCGCTCCGAAGAGGGCGACATCGTCGCCCTGCTGTGTCTGAACTTCGATATGACGGCGTTATCCCAGGTGCAAAAGCTACTCAGCGGCTTCGCCGTGGGCCTGCAACCTCAAGCGCGACCCGCGCCGTTGTTCAGCGCGGATTGGCGGGAAAAGCTCAACGACATCGTCGAGGCCATATCCGTCGAACACTGCGTGCGGCTAAGTGACTTTGGTCGCACCGAGATCATGTACGCCCTGGCCCAAGCAAGAGCCAATGGCCTGCTGGACATTCGCAACTTCGTCGATTATTTCGGCGAGTACTTCGATATTTCCCGGGCCACGGTTTACAACTACTTGAGAGCAATCCCGCCAGAAAAAAACTAACCACCGGCCTCATTGGGCACTGATTAAACTGGGTGCCCTGGCGTGCTCCGCCGATAAACCCGGCGCGGCTGAGGACGCCGTCGGTTACCCCACTGCTCTTTCCGAGGAATGCCCATGTCCACTCCCAGCATGACCTTGTTCCACAACCCCGCTTCGCCGTTTGTGCGCAAAGTCCGCGTGCTGTTGATCGAAACCGGCCAGCAGGACCGCGTCGCCCTTCACGGCTGCATGCCGACCCCGGTCAACCCGGATGCGCAGCTGGTACAAGACAACCCCGTGGGCAAGATCCCAGCGCTGCGCCTGGCCGACGGCACGGTGCTGCACGACAGCCGGGTGATCCTCGATTACTTCGACCACCAGCACGTCGGCAACCCGCTGGTCCCTCGTGACGGCTCGGCCCGCTGGCGCCGCCTGACCCTGGCCTCGATGGCCGATGGCATCATGGATGCCGCCGTGCTGGTGCGTTACGAAAGCGCCCTGCGACCGGTGGAGAAGCATTGGGCCCCCTGGCTCGACGAGCAGCGCAACAAGATCCGTCGCACCCTGGCCGAGTTAGAGGCTGATGCGATTGCCGAACTGACCAGCCACTTCGACATCGCCGCCATCAGCGTGGCCTGCGCCTTGGGTTACCTCGATTTCCGTCACCCTGATATGCAATGGCGGTCGGATACCCCGCAGCTTGCCGCGTGGTACGCCGAGGTCAGCCAGCGGCCGTCGATGTTGGAGACGCAACCGCCCGTGTGACCTCAAGACTCCCCCCGCGCCGGGCCGACAGTCTTTCTGTAGTGAGCGGGCTTGCCCCGCGCTGGGCTGCGCAGCAGCCCTAATCAAGCAACCCAGGGTGTATCAGGCACGCCTCAGCGGCTGGTTTTGGGGCTGCTGCGCAGCCCAGCGCGGGGCAAGCCCGCTCACTACACGGGGTCCGCGTAGATCAGGAAATAGCTGATTTATCCTGGCCACCAACTGCGCCTTCATCTGCTGATCCTCCCGCAATCCGATCATTGCACTGCCTCCAGGTCAAACTCCAATGGGGCGGTCACCTTGCGCTTGCCCACGCCATACCAGTCCAGTTTGCGCGTCAGCACCATCACCGTGCCCAGCAGGCCGAACAGCAGCAGCGAGCCCATCAGCAACGCGTAATCTTCGGCACTCAGCAGCCCGTACAGCAAGCCATACAACGCCGCCAGCCCGGCCGAAAAGCCCAGGCCATGGGTCACACTGCGCAGTACGTGGCACACGTAGAAGCCAATCAACACCACACAGGCGCTCGCCGAGATCAGGTAGGCCAGAGCGAAGCCTATGTGCTCGGACAACGACAACAGCAGCAGGTAGAAAAACGCCAGCGCAACACCCACCAAGGCGTACTGGATCGGGTGCACCGCCAGGCTTTTGAGCACTTCGAACAGGAAGAAACCGGCAAACGTCAATGCGATGAACAGCAGCGCATATTTGATCGCGCGATCGCTCTTGAGGTACTGATCCACCGGGTCGATGAAGTTCACGCCGAAGCTGCGGTTGTTGAAGTCCTCACAGCCTTGCTTGTCCAGGCAGGTTTGCAGGGCTTGTTCGAG
The DNA here is from genome assembly GCF_058145955.1 of Pseudomonas sp. A39. Lineage (NCBI taxonomy): Bacteria > Pseudomonadati > Pseudomonadota > Gammaproteobacteria > Pseudomonadales > Pseudomonadaceae > Pseudomonas > Pseudomonas sp. A39. The sequence continues at coordinate 91,111 of NZ_JBYVMD010000010.1, read as the reverse complement.
GTTGGTGGAGAAGAATGAGGTCTGCCAGTTGGCGGTAAAGCCGTTGTCGGTCACCTCGCGTTGTGCCGGGAGAAAGTTGCCGATGAAGCTGGGGTGCGGCCAGTTCGAGGCGAGTGACACCTGGCTGGTCTTACCCACCGGCACCACTTGCAGTTGTTCGGTGCCTTGCAGGCGCAGGTCAAAGGCAAAGTCCACCACATAGGGCTTTTTGCTGTCCTGCTCCGGCAGCGCCACGTGCACGCCCTCACCCAGCCAATCCACCTGGGAGCCCGGTTCGAACTCCAGGCGCTGGCTGCCCAGTTCCAGCTTCAGCGCGTTTTCGATGCCACGAATATCGCTGATACCCACCGCCAGAAACGCCGGGTCAAAGCGGTAATCGGCATAGTCTTCAGTGATGCCCAACTGCGCAGGCAACTCGAAACGCCCGCTGATGCGGTTGTCGGCATGGAACAGCCGCGCCTGGTAGATGCCCCGTGCGCGCAGCTCGGTTTGCACTTTACCGTCAAGCTCAAAACGGTCCGGCAAGAAATACAGACGACCGCGCTCTTCACGGGTGACTTCGTAGCGTTTGTTGAGTTTTTCATTGAGCTTCCACTCGCGCACGGTCTTGCGATACGGCACCACCATCACCGGGCCGGTGAGGCGCTGGGCGTAGCTGGCGCTGCGGGCAATGTCCATCAGGACGCCATCGCGCAGTTGCTGGCGGTCACTGATGATGCCGTTGATCATCAGCAATGGAATCAGCAACAGCAGGATCAGCAGCGCAATCGCGCCAAGTTTGAAAAGCAGGCTGCGGTTCATGGGTCTCTCCCTGTTTTGATGGGGAGAGTCTGGGCAGCCTGTGTGGGGGATTTATGTGGGCAATGTGGAGACTGTGTGGAGATGCAGTACCACCTGCACGCCGCCTTCGACATTGCCGATCTGCAGCGCGCCGCCGTGCAGCTTCATCACTTCCTCGACAAAGTTGAGGCCCAGGCCGGTGCTTTTGCGCCCGCTGGCCGGGCGTGGCAGTGAGTAGAAGCGCTCGCTCAGGCGTGGCAGGGCGTAGTCGGGAATCGGCGCGGCCTGGTTGAACAGGCTCACCTGCACGTCGTTGTGTCGCGTCTGTGCGCCGAACCTCAACAGGCCGCCGGGCGGTGTGAAGTCCAGCGCGTTCTCCAGCAAGTTGCCCAGTGCCTGACGCAATAAGAAGGGTTCGCCATAGACCTTCACATCCGCCGCAATCGCTTGTTCGACTTGCAGCCCAGCACCTTCAATTCGCGCACATTGGGCGTTGAGCACCTCATCGACCATGGCCGCCAACGGGATGCTGGCCTGCGCTTCCAGGCCCTGGCGTTGCTCGACCTGCGCCAGGTTCAGCAAGCGTTCGATCAACTGCTGCAGGCGCGCGCTTTCGCTGTCGATATTGCCGACGAAGCGCTGCTGTTGTTCGCGGGTCATATCGCCCTGCAACAGCTCGGCCGCACCGCGTATCGCGGCCAATGGGCTCTTCAATTCGTGGGTCAGGGTGTGTACGTAGTGTTCGACGTAGGCTTTGCCCTCCAACTGCGTGCGCATGTGTTCCACGGCGGTGGAGAGCTGCTTGAGCTCACCGCCACGGTAATGCGGCAACTCCGCGCGCCGGCCCTCGCTGACCGCCTCGGCGTAAGCCGTCAACCGACGTAGCGCAACGCTCAGCCACCACGACAACAGTGCACCCAGCAGCAGGCCCAGAATCACCAGGCCGGCGCCATACCACAGCAGGCGACGCTCGGTGCGGTCGACATAGGGCTGCAACGAGCTATTGGGCTTGGCCACGGTGACCACGCCGATGATCTGGCCGTTGTCACGAATCGGCGCACCGACGTGCATCACCGACGAGGTAGGGTCATCCAGTTCGCTGCGGGTGGAACGGGCGCCGTATTCGCCGCGCAGGGTCAGGTACACGTCGTTCCACTTGGAATAGTCCTGCCCCACCGCTTCACCCGAGGAGTCGAGCAGCACGGTGCCCTTGGCGTCGGTCACGTAGATACGGTGGTTGACCTGGTTCTTCGGCAGCCCCCAGATGGTCGCGCCCGGCTGGCGATTGCCATAGGCCTTGAGCAGTTCCGGCCAGTGGCTTTGGCCGAGGGTGCCGTTCTTCACGTCATCGCGCAGGATCTCGGCCAGCAGGTTGGCAGTGTCCACCAAGGTTTCTTCGGTGGATTGGCGCACACCGGGGCGGATTTCCTTCATCACGGTGCTGAGCACAAAATAGCCGGTCAGGCCGATAAACAGGGCATACACCAGGAAAATCCGCAGCCCCAGGCGCATCAGCTGTTGCTCGGGCTGTAGCTGTAGCCGAGGCCGCGATGGGTCTGTATCGGCTCGGCATCGGCGGCCACGCTGCGCAACTTGCTGCGCAGGCTTTTGATGTGGCTGTCGATATTGCGTTCGTAGCCCGCATCGGCCGCCACACCGACCGCATCCAGAAGTTGCTCGCGGCTGAAGACGCGCTCGGGCTGTTCCAGCAGGCTTTGCAGCAAGCGGAATTCATGGCGTGTGAGGCTCAAAGGCTGGCTGCGATAACTGATCTGCATGCGCTCCAAATCAACCTGGAACACCGCAGGCGCAGCACTTGGGCCGATCCGCTTAAGGATCGCCCTGACCCGCGCCGTCACTTCCCGTGGGCTGAACGGCTTGACCACATAATCGTCGGCGCCGATCTCCAGTCCCACCACTCGGTCGATCTCGCCATCCCGGGCACTGAGGAACATCACCGGCACTTCGCTGAACCGGCGCAGTTGCTTGCAGGTTTCAAACCCGGTGATGTCCGGCAGGCCGATGTCGAGGATGACCAGGTCGGCCGGCGTCTGGCGCTGATAGGCCAGCGCCTCCTGGCCGAGGCTCAGCCAGGTGGTGGTGAAGCCCTCGCCTTGCAGGGCGAATATCAGTGTGTCGGCTATCGCCGCTTCGTCTTCGACAATCAGGATATGCGGCATGGTGGTCCGTCAGCAGTCCGGTTTGTCCGCAGTGTAACGACGCGCCGGGTTTACCGCAGCGCCGAATTCACGCAGGGCCTTGGCGCCGATCAGCAACGGATAGTTGAAGCTGCTGCGGTCGGTGAGGTTGACCTCGACGGTGCGCTTGACGTTGCCCAGGCACATTTCGAGGTCGACCACCGGACGTTTGGCCACGGTCGGCTCGTCCTTGTCGTCGTCTTCGTCGGCGCGGCTCTTGATCTTGCTGATGCGCGAGACTTTGTGTTCGTAGACTTTATTGGACGCATCCTTGCCGCCGAGGCGGAAGCGCACCCAATCGTCGCCATCACGGGTGAAGGTCTCGATGTCGCGGGCCGACAGCGAGGCGGTCAGCGCGCCGGTGTCCATCTTGGCCTTGAAGGTTTCGCCGATCTCCGGCAACTGGATGTATTCGTAGCGACCGTAAAGGGTCGGTTCGGCGGCCATGACAGGCAGGGCAGCCAGGGCGAGGGAGGCAAGGAGCAGTTTCACGAAGTGATTTCCTCGGAAAGAAGTAGGCGGATTCTAGACCGCAAAGGCAGCACTTAGTTAGCTCACCCCAGCATAACCGGCACATTGTGAAACATTCGTCCGGCGAATTGGGATTTGGCCTCTAGACTCAAGCTGCTTATCATGACCCGCCCACAGGATTCCAAGAGTTACTTATGCGCCGCCTGCTCACCGGCTGTTTTGTCTCACTGCTGCTCTTGCTCAACACCCTGGTCCTGATCGGCCCGCTGATGGTGTTTGCCCTGCTCAAGCTAGTGGCCCCCGGCCGCTATCGTGATTACATGTCGTGGGCGGTGATGTGGATCGCCGAGACCTGGGCAGAGATCGACAAGCTGATTTTCGCGCTGTGCATCCCCACCCAATGGGACATTCGCGGCGGCGGCGATTTGCGCGGTGACACCAGCTACCTGGTGATCAGCAACCACCAATCCTGGGTCGACATCCCGGCGCTGATCCAGGCCCTGAACCGGCGCACGCCGTTCTTCAAATTCTTCCTGAAAAAAGAGCTGATCTGGGTGCCTTTCCTGGGCCTGGCCTGGTGGGCGTTGGACTACCCGTTCATGAAGCGGTACACCAAGGGGTTCCTGGCCAAGCACCCGGAACTCGCTGGGCAGGACTTGAAGATCACCCAGGAGGCTTGCGAGCTGTTCAAGCGCCAGCCGGTGACGGTGGTCAATTACCTGGAAGGCACGCGGTTCAGCGAGGCCAAGCGCAAGCAGCAGGCGTCGCCGTTTACTCGCTTGCTCAAGCCCAAGGCGGGCGGCGTGGCGTTTGTGCTGGCGGCGCTGGGAGAACAGCTGGACGCCGTGCTGGACGTGACCGTGGTCTATCCGCAGCAAAAGATTCCGGGGTTCTGGGACTTGATCAGCGGCGCGGTGCCCAAGGTGATCATTGACATCCAGACCCGTGAGTTGGATCCGGCATTGTGGCAAGGGGATTACGAAAACGATCCGGCGTTTCGCCAGACCGTCCAGAACTGGGTCAACCAGCTCTGGACGGAGAAAGACGCGCGCATCGAGCAACTGCGCGCGGAGCGTCTTTAACTGCCGGTGCCCCAGGCCTGGGCCAGCTTGCCCAGCAACGAGCTGTTGGCACCCTGCCCGCCCAGGTATTGCAGGATCACCGGGGCAAACTGGCCGACCATCCCACTGTCCATGCCCAGCGCGCTGAACGCGGTGTTCAGGTCGTTGGTGTTCTTCACGTTACCCAGCAAACCGTCCAGGCCGCTGGTCTTGCTGCCGCCGGCCTGGCCGAGCATCCCGCTCAACGCCCCGAGGCTACCCAACGCATTGTTGCCCGACAGTTGGTCAAGGCCCGGCACACTATTGCCCAGTTGCGAATAGTCGTTGCCGCTCAGTTTGTTCTTGGCCAGGCCCAGCATGGCGCCTGTACCGCCTACGGCTTGTTCAGGAGTGATGTTCAGTTGCGAGGTCAGGGCGCTGAGCAGCCCAGCCGTCTCGGAAGACGGTGCCGCAGCAGCCGCCTTGTTGTTGCCACCCTGCATGCCGGAAATGGCATTGGCCGCGTCGCCAAGGCTGAACCCTGCCGCAAACACCGGGCCGGCCGCCAGGGTCATCAGGCAGGAAAGGGCGAAACCGCGTGAAATCTTCATCGAAACAACCTCTGGGTGTAGGGGCGAAAGCAGGCGTTTGACTGGGTATCCGGCACATTGTTCCGGGTCGGCCGAGGAACCCAATCGGCATACCAGAGTCCATGAAATGACTTCAAGACTTGCCAGGAACAGCCATATGAGCGCCAGCCGCCCCCAAGTAATTGAACAAAAAAAACCTTTCTGGAGCCGCCCGCGCGTGTTCATAGGCGTCTGCGTGGCCATCGTCGCCGGGCTCGGCGGCGCGCTCTACACCCAAGACAACGTCAAGTCTGCCGCCACCCTGGTGACCACTGCCCAGCAACCCGCGGCACAGATCATGGCGCACAAGGACTACCTCGAAGTAGAACCGATCGCCACGGCAGCAGCTGAGCCGGATCGCAGCCTGGAACTGTGGGCCATGCCCGAAGGCAGCGCACCGGTGTCGCTTGGGCTGCTGCCGGAAGATGGCAAAGGCATTATCGGACTCAACCCGCGTCAGCAGAAAAGCATCCGCAAGCCGGTGGAGTTGATGGTGAGTTCGGAGACCAAGGGGGGGTCGGTGAGCAAGCAGCCGACAGGGCCAACCGTCTACCAAGGCGCCCTCGCCTACCGCTGAGACCACAAAAACCTGTGGGAGCGGGCTTACCCGCGAGAGCGGTAGGTCAGTCAAAGAGGCTTTAACTTAACCACCGCATTCGCGAGCAAGCCCGCTCCCACAGTTGGATTGCTGTGTGCCTGAGCGTTATGCCGCGCTGAAGAGTTTGTGCGGGTCAATCACAAACTTCTTCGGTACACCCGCATCAAACTCGCCATACCCACGCGGGGCGTCGTCCAGGCTGATCACCTGCACGCCGACGATCTCGGCAATGTTGATACGGTCCCACATGATCGCCTGCATCAACTGGCGGTTGTACTTCATCACCGGAGTCTGCCCGGTGTGGAAGCTGTGGGATTTGGCCCAGCCCAGGCCGAAACGGATGCTCAGGCTGCCCATTTTCGCGGCGGCGTCCACAGCACCTGGGTCTTCGGTGACGTACAGGCCGGGGATGCCAATCTTGCCGGCCACGCGCACGACGCCCATCAGTGAGTTGAGCACCGTAGCCGGTGCCTCTGCCTTGACGCCGTCATGGCCGTGGCCGCGTGCTTCAAAGCCCACACAGTCAACAGCGCAGTCCACTTCCGGCTCGCCGAGCAGTGCGGCGATCTGTTCGTGCAGCGGCGTGTCTTGGGACAGGTCGGCAATTTCAAAGCCCTGGGCCTTGGCGTGAGCCAGGCGGATAGGGTTGACGTCGCCGATGATCACCACGGCAGCACCCAACAGGCGGGCGGAAGCCGCAGCGGCCAAGCCCACAGGGCCGGCACCGGCGATGTACACGGTGCTGCCAGGGCCAACGCCGGCAGTGACGGCGCCGTGGTAACCGGTCGGGAGGATGTCGGAGAGGCAGGTCAGGTCGCGGATTTTCTCCATGGCCTTGTCACGGTCCGGCAGTTTCAGCAGGTTGAAGTCGGCGTACGGCACCAGCACGTACTCGGCCTGGCCGCCGGTCCAGTCGCCCATGTCGACATAGCCGTAGGCGCCACCGGCACGCGCCGGGTTGACGGTGAGGCACACGCCGGTGTGTTGTTCTTTGCACGAGCGGCAACGGCCGCACGCCACGTTGAAAGGTACCGAAACCAGATCACCGATCTTCAGGTTTTCGACATCGCTGCCCTTCTCGATCACTTCACCGGTAATTTCATGACCGAGCACCAGGCCGGTCTGGGCAGTGGTACGGCCGCGCACCATGTGTTGGTCGGAGCCGCAGATGTTGGTGGAGACCACGCGCAGGATGACGCCGTGCTCAATCTTCCTGCCACGGGGGTCCTGCATTTTGGGATAGTCGATTTTCTGTACTTCGACCTTGCCGTTGCCGAGATACACGACACCACGATTACCAGACATGCTTTCACCTCGCTGTTGTTTTTATGGAACTGCGTTGCCCATTTGGGTGGGCAGCGCGTTTAAGTGCTCGGGTACAGATGCTGTTTTCTTGCGTTGTTTGTGAGGGCCTCATCGGGGGCAAGCCCCCTCCCACATTCGACCGCATTCCAAAGGCAGAACTTGGTCAACTGTGGGAGGGGGCTTGCCCCCGATTGGCGCCAGTCAGAGCACCACCGTCCGATTGGCGTTCAAAAACACCCGCCGCTCAATGTGATACCCCACCGCCCGGGCCAATGTCAGCCCTTCGATATCCCGCCCCTTGGCAATCAAATCCTCGGGATAGTGACTGTGATCCACCACCTCCACACCTTGGGCGATGATCGGCCCTTCATCCAGATCGTTGTTGATGTAATGCGCCGTGGCGCCCACCAACTTGACCCCCTTGTTGTACGCCTGGTGGTACGGTTTGGCGCCCTTGAACCCCGGCAGCAACGAGTGGTGAATGTTGATCGCTTTGCCATCCAGCTTGCGGCACAGCTCCGGCGACAGCACTTGCATGTAGCGCGCAAGGATCACCAATTCGGCGCCGGTGTCTTCCACCACTTGCCACACCTGACGCTCCTGGGACGGTTTGTCGTTGGGGTCGAGGGGGAAATGGTAGTAGGGAATCTGGTGCCAGTCGGCCAAAGGTTTCAAATCGGGGTGGTTGGACACCACCGCAACCACGTCCATCGACAGTTGGCCGATGCGCTGGCGGTACAGCAGGTCGTTCAGGCAGTGATCGGCCTTGGAGACCATGATCACCACTTTTGGCCGGTAGTTCGGCGCCGTCAGCTCGAAGATCATGCCAAAGGCTTCGCCACGAGTGGCCAGGCCATCGCGGAAACCCTGCTCGTCAAAACCGTCGGGCTGGCGGAATTCCACGCGAATAAAAAATCGCCCGGAAAGCCGATCATCGAACGAATGGTGCTCGGTAACGTAGCAACCCTGCTCGAACAGATAGCGGGTGACCGCGTCCACCGTGCCGAGCACGCTGGGGCAATCGGCGGTCAAAATCCATGTATCGGGTGCGCGGCTCATGGGTGATTCCTCAGGCTTGGACGCTCAGGCCGAATTCAGCCGAGGCATCCTGCAGCCACAACCACCAGTAATCCGAGAAGCTGCGACGGATCACCAGCTCCCAGGTGTCTTCAGCCGTGTGGCGGATCACCAGTTGCGACTTGGCGAACACCGTGCCCACCGCCTTGCCCACCGGGAAGTTGTTGGGGTGCACGTCGTAGCTGGTGGACTTCATCAGCACATCGCGCACGTTCGGGCCACTGAGCTCAAGGATCTGCTGGCCGCCGCTGACGTTGACGATCTGGATATGCAGGTCGCCCAAGGCGGCACGCAGGTTTTGCTCGGCGGCAAATTCTTCACCGCTTGGCACGACCAGCAGCCACTCATCCGGGCCGAGCCATTGCAAGCTGGTTTCGCCTTTGACGATGACCTGCAGGGCGCCTGGAAGCTCAATACCGAGGGCTTTGTGTACGCCGGCGGCGAAGGCTGCATCGTGGCCATCGCCACGAAGGGTCAGGTGGCCAAGGAGTTTCTTTTCACGCACGGTCACGCCGGCGTTCTTGCGGCCCTTGCCGATCAGGCTGGCGAGGTCGGCATGGTGCAGCGACGACTCGGCTTTGGCGCCGGTGGTGGGGCGTTGTTGGTATACGTTGGCTGCTGTCATAGAGCACCTGTCCTGAATTCTATGGTGACTGTTCTGGCCTCATCGGGGGCAAGCCCCCTCCCACAGGGGAATGCATTTCAACATGTGGGAGGGAGCTTGCCCCCGATGCAGGCGACTCGGTCTATCAAATGTTCTGCCGTTCACCTTTCGGATCAAAGAACACCGAGGACACAATCTCCGCCTCGATCACGCTGCCATCCGCTTGCGGCGAGAACACCCGCTCACCGATGCGCTTCAAGCCGCCCTTCACCACCGCCATCGCAAACGAATAGCCGAGGGAGTTGTGGGCATAGCTCGAGGTGACGTGGCCGACCATCTTCATCGGGATCGTCTGCTTCGGATCGAACACCAACTGCGCGCCTTCCGGCAGCCACACGGTTGGGTCGATCGGCTTCAAGCCCACCAGCTGCTTACGCTCTTCACGCACGCAGTCTTCACGGTTCATCCCACGCCAGCCGATCCACGAGAACGGCTTGGTGCGGCCGACGCACCAGCCCATGTTCAGGTCGTCCGGGGTCATCGAGCCGTCGGTGTCCTGGCCGACGATGATGAAGCCCTTCTCGGCCCGCAGCACGTGCATGGTTTCGGTGCCGTACGGGGTCAGGTTGTACTTTTTGCCGGCCTCGACGATCTGTTCCAGCACGCCCATGGCATAGTCGGCCTGCACGTTGACTTCGTACGACAGCTCACCGGTAAACGAGATGCGGAACACTCGCGCCGGCACACCGCCGACCAGGCCTTCTTTCCAGGTCATGAACGGGAAGCCGTCCTTGTCCAGGTCGATGTCGGTGACCTCACTCAACAGCTTGCGGCTATTGGGGCCGGACAGGGTCATGGTCGCCCAGTGATCGGTGACCGAGGTGAAGTACACCTTGAGGTCTGGCCATTCGGTCTGCTGGTAGATTTCCAGCCACTGCAGCACGCGGGCGGCGCCGCCGGTGGTAGTGGTCATCAGGAAGTGGTTGTCGGCGAGGCAGGCAGTGACGCCGTCGTCGAAGACCATGCCATCTTCTTTGCACATCAGGCCGTAGCGCGCCTTGCCCACGTCGAGCTTGGTCCAGGCGTTGCTGTAGATGCGGTTGAGGAACTCACGCGCGTCCGGGCCCTGGATGTCGATCTTGCCGAGGGTCGACGCGTCCAACAGGCCGACGCTGTCGCGCACGGCCAGGCATTCGCGTTTCACCGCGGCGTGCAGGTCTTCACCGTTGCGCGGGAAGTACCAAGGGCGTTTCCACTGGCCGACGTCTTCAAACTCGGCGCCGTTCTTGACGTGCCAGGCTTGCAGGGCGGTGTAGCGCACCGGTTCGAAGATGTGCCCACAGTGACGGCCCGCCACCGCGCCGAAGGTCACCGGCGTGTAGTTGGGGCGGAACATGGTGGTGCCCATCTGCGGGATGGTCACGTTCAGCGAGCGCGCAGCAATGGCCAGACCGTTGACGTTGCCCAGCTTGCCCTGGTCGGTGCCGAAGCCGAGCGCGGTGTAGCGTTTGACGTGCTCGACCGACTCGAAACCTTCGCGGGTCGCCAGTTCGATGGCGGCGGCGGTCACATCGTTTTGCAGGTCGACAAATTGCTTCGGTGCCCGTGCAGTCGGTTTGTCGTGCGGCACTTGGTACACCGCCAGCGTCGGCTCTTCCAGACGGCTCAAGGCTTTGGGCAGCGTGCCTTCCACCGGGGCGAAACCCGCTTCACTGGCCGCGCGCACGCCGCCTTCGAAACCATCGGCGAGCGAATCGCCGAGGCTATAGACGCCGTTGATGCCGCCGACGCACACGCGTTTCTGCGGGGCTTCACCCGGTACGAAACCGAGGATGTCTTCACGCCAGGTCGGCTTGCCGCCCAGGTGCGAGGCCAGGTGGACCACCGGGCTGTAGCCGCCGGAGCTGGCCACCAGGTCGCACTCCAGCCACTCGCCTGGGCTGGTGACTTTATGCGCTTTCACATCGATCGCGGCCACACGGGCAGCGGTGACGTGCTTGCTGCCACGGGCTTCGATCACGGCGCTGCCGGTGAGGATACGAATGCCTTTGGCGCGGGCTTCTTCAACCAGGGCGCCGCGTGGGTTGTGGCGCACATCAGCCACTGCCACCACTTGCAGGCCAGCGTCGAGCCAGTCCAGCGCAACGCGGTAGGCGTGGTCGTTGTTGGTCGACAACACCAGTTTCTTGCCCGGTGCTACACCGTAGCGGCGCACGTAAGTCGAGACTGCACCAGCGAGCATGTTGCCCGGCACATCGTTGTTGCCGTACACCAGCGGGCGCTCGCACGCGCCGGTCGCCAGCACCACACGCTTGGCGCGGACACGGTGGATACGCTGGCGCACCACGCCAATCGGCGCACGGTCACCGAGGTGGTCGGTAAGGCGTTCGTGAATGGTCAGGAAGTTGTGGTCGTGGTAGCCGTTGACAGTGGCGCGAGGCAACAGCACCACGTCCGGCAGCGCCTTGAGTTCCGCGATAACGCTGGCGACCCATTCCGCAGCCGGCTTGCCGTCGAGGCTTTCGCGCGAGTCCAGCAGCGAACCGCCGAACTCTTCCTGCTCATCGGCGAGGATCACGCGGGCACCGCTGCGCGCAGCCGCCAGGGCAGCGGCCAGGCCGGCGGGGCCGGCGCCCACCACCAGCACGTCGCAGTGACGGTTGAAGTTGTCGTAGGTGTCCGGATCGTTCTCGGTCGGCGAGCGGCCAAGGCCAGCCGCCTTGCGGATGTACTTCTCGTAGGTCATCCAGAACGATTGCGGGTACATGAAGGTTTTGTAGTAGAAACCCGGCGGCATCAGCTTGCCGCCGACCTTGCCGAGAATGCCCATCACGTCATTGTTGACGTTCGGCCAGCCATTGGTGCTGGTGGCGACCAGCCCCTGGTACAGCGCCTGTTGCGTGGCGCGCACGTTAGGGATTTGCGTGGCTTCGGTCGCACCGATCTGCAGCACGGCGTTCGGCTCTTCGGCGCCGGCGGCAAAGATGCCACGAGGGCGCGAGTACTTGAAGCTGCGGCCGATGATGTCGACGCCGTTGGCCAGCAGGGCTGCGGCCAGGGTGTCACCTTCAAAGCCTTTGTAGCTCTGGCCGTTGAAGGTAAACGTCAGGACTTTATTGCGGTCGATGCGGCCACCGTTGGACAGGCGATTGGTCTGGCTCATACCTTCTCTCCAGCAGCCTTGGCGGTGAATTGCGGCTTGGTGCCGATCTTGTAGGTTTCAAGAATTTCGTAGGTCAGGGTGTCGCGGGTCGCGTTGAAGTACTGGCGGCAACCGGCGGCGTGAATCCACAGCTCGTGGTGCAGGCCACGGGGGTTGTCGCGGAAGAACATGTAGTCGCCCCACTCTTCATCGGTGCAGGCGTTCGGGTCCAGCGGGCGCGGGATGTGCGCTTGGCCGGACGCGTGGAATTCCTCTTCGGAGCGCAGTTCGCCACAGTGAGGACAGAAGATATGCAACATAGGGAATTTCTCCTGTTAGTGGGCGACGGCCGCAGCGCCGTGTTCGTCGATCAACGCACCGTTGTGGAAACGGTCGATGGAGAATGGCGCGGCCAACGGGTGCATTTCGCCCTTGGCGAGGCTGGCGGCAAACACGTTGCCTGAGCCCGGCGTGGCCTTGAAGCCACCGGTGCCCCAACCGCAGTTGAAGAACATGTTCGGCACCGGGGTCTTGGAGATGATCGGGCACGCATCCGGAGTGGTGTCGACGATGCCGCCCCACTGGCGGTTCATGCGCACGCGGGACAGCACCGGGAACATCTCGACGATGGCCTGGATGGTGTGTTCGATCACCGGGTACGAGCCACGCTGGCCGTAGCCGTTGTAGCCGTCGATACCGGCGCCGATCACCAGGTCGCCCTTGTCGGACTGGCTGATATAACCGTGCACGGCGTTGGACATGATCACGCTGTCGATAATCGGCTTGATCGGCTCCGACACCAACGCTTGCAGCGGGTGGGATTCGATCGGCAGGCGGAACCCGGCGAGCGAAGCCATGTGCCCGGAGTTACCGGCGGTCACCACACCGACGCGCTTGGCGCCGATAAAGCCCTTGTTGGTTTCCACGCCGATGCACACGCCGTTTTCCTTGCGGAAGCCGATCACTTCGGTCTGCTGGATCAAGTCCACGCCGAGGGCGTCGGCGGCACGCGCAAAGCCCCACGCCACGGCATCGTGACGGGCGACGCCGCCGCGACGTTGTACGGTGGCGCCGAGTACCGGGTAGCGGGTGTTTTTCGAGCAATCGAGGTACGGGATCTCGTCGGCCACTTGCTTGGCGTTGAGCAGTTCGCCGTCCACGCCGTTGAGGCGGTTGGCGCTCACGCGGCGCTCGGAATCACGGATGTCCTGGAGGGTGTGGCACAGGTTGTAGACGCCACGCTGGGAGAACATCACGTTGTAGTTCAGGTCCTGGGACAGGCCTTCCCACAGTTTCATCGCGTGCTCGTACAGGTGGGCCGACTCGTCCCACAGGTAATTGGAGCGCACGATGGTGGTGTTGCGCGCGGTGTTACCGCCGCCCAGCCAGCCTTTCTCGACCACCGCCACGTTGGTGATGCCGTGTTCTTTTGCCAGGTAGTAGGCAGTCGCCAGACCATGCCCGCCGCCGCCGACGATGACCACGTCGTAGACCTTTTTAGGGGTCGGCGTGCGCCACATCTTCTGCCAGTTTTCGTGGTGGCTGAGTGAGTGCTTGAAGAGGCCGAAGCCTGAGTAGCGTTGCATAGTCATTACTCCAAAACCGCGCTCAGCGATAAACCGGGAAATCAGCGCACAGGGCAGACACGTGCTTGGCCACGTTGGCCTCGACATCGGCATCACCGAGGTTGTCGAGGATGTCGCAGATCCAGCCGGCCAGTTCGATGCACTGCGGCACTTTGAAACCACGCGTGGTCACCGCCGGGGTGCCGATGCGCAGGCCCGAGGTCACGAACGGCGACTGCGGGTCATTCGGCACGGCGTTCTTGTTGACGGTGATGTGGGCGCGACCGAGGGCGGCGTCCGCCTCCTTGCCGGTGAGGCCCTGACGGATCAGGCTGACCAGGAACAGGTGGTTATCGGTGCCGCCGGACACTACATCGTAGCCGCGTTTGATAAATACGCTGGCCATGGCCTGGGCGTTGTCGATCACTTGTTGCTGGTAGACCTTGAAGCCAGGCTCCTGGGCTTCCTTGAAGCACACTGCCTTGCCGGCGATGACGTGCATCAGCGGGCCGCCCTGGGCGCCAGGGAACACGGCAGCGTTGAGTTTCTTCTCGATTTCTTCGTTGGACTTGGCCAGGATCAGGCCGCCACGGGGACCGCGCAGGGTCTTGTGGGTGGTGGTGGTGACCACATCGGCGTACGGCAGCGGGTTCGGGTACAGGCCGGCGGCAACCAGGCCGGCAACGTGGGCCATGTCGACGAACAGCAGCGCACCGACCTTGTCGGCGATGGCGCGAAAGCGTGGGAAATCCAGGGTCTTGGAATAGGCAGAGAACCCCGCCACGACCATTTTTGGCTTGTGTTCGACGGCCAGGCGTTCGACTTCGTCGTAGTCGATCAGGCCGGTGTCGGTGTTGATGCCGTACTGCACGGCGTTGTACAGCTTGCCCGAGGACGACACCTTGGCGCCGTGGGTCAGGTGACCGCCATGGGCCAGGCTCATACCGAGGATGGTGTCACCGGCGTTCAGCAGCGCCAGGTACACCGCGCTGTTGGCGGAGGAGCCGGAGTGCGGCTGCACGTTGGCGTAATCGGCACCGAACAGCTGTTTGGCGCGCTCAATGGCCAGGGCCTCGACTTTGTCCACGTGCTCACAGCCACCGTAGTAGCGCTTGCCCGGATAGCCTTCGGCGTATTTGTTGGTGAGGCCGCTGCCTTGGGCTTCCATCACGCGTTTGCTGGTGTAGTTCTCTGACGCGATCAGCTCGATATGATCTTCCTGACGCTGCTCTTCGGCATTCATGGCCGCCAGCAGTGCGTCGTCATATCCCTGGATCTGGTCTTTTTTGCTGAACATCGCGTCTCTCCCAGCCTTTCGTATTGTTGAGGCCCATGCAGGGCCCTTTGATGCGATGGTAGGGCTGGTGCAGACAGGTCAAATGCCTACGGACGCCACGCAAAGGTGCGTTTACGACATGGCAGGAACAACGCGGAAAAAATGTGGGAGGGGGCTTGCCCCCGATAGCGGTGGATCAGCTTGCACATGCCGTGGCTGACACCACCCTATCGGGGGCAAGCCCCCTCCCACACCGGTTAGGCGATGATGTGACGGACGAGTAGCAGCAGCAGGAAATGCAGGGGATAGAGGGCATACGCCCAGCGGCGCATGGCCGGTGGCGAGGTGTTTTGGGTGTGTCGCAACAGGACCAGGCCGAGCAGCGGCGCAAGCAGGCAGGCGCTCAGTCCCATCAGCGCCACCGGCGTGCCGCTATCGAGCAAGATCTGCCATTGATTGGCAGCCACACACAGCAGCCCCGGCAACACGCTGAAATACCATGGCCGACGAAACACCCATAACATCGCCCACGGCAGCAATACACCGAAAAACCCGAACATCAGGTGTGTGGAAAATACCGCGCCGATCATGACGGCAATTACCGCCAATCCCCGATCAAAAAGCGTCTTCTGCTGCCATCCTCGGGCAACCAGTAACCCCAGCGCCAAGGTCGGCAACACATTCAACGTATCGGCATCGTCGATAAACATCCGATAGGGCACTTCGCTGATCACACTGAACAGCAGCAGCCATCCCAGGTAACGCCATTGGCCCGTGACAGGTGCGTTTCTCGCCCGATGCAAATTCGCCGCAATCGCCAGGCAAAACCACGGAAACGCCAAGCGGCCCGGCACATACAGGCCATCCAGGCTCAAACCGACATACCGCAGGTGGTCCAGCACCATGCTCACCAGCGCCAGCCACTTGAGCAGATCCAGAGCGCCATCACGGACGCGTCCGACAGGCATCGTTTCAGTACCGTGCATAATTCCCCAGTGACTTTGCATTTACAGTGCGTGCGCACCCGCGACAATCTTGGTTACAGTGCGCACCAACATCGACCACAGGAATGGGCCATGACCGACAAGAGCCAGCAATTCGCCAGTGACAACTATTCCGGTATCTGCCCGGAAGCCTGGGCCGCCATGGAACAAGCCAACCAGGGTCATCAGCGCGCCTACGGCGATGATGAATGGACCCACCGCGCCGCCGACGGTTTCCGCAATCTGTTCGAAACCGACTGCGAAGTGTTCTTCGCCTTCAACGGCACCGCCGCCAACTCCCTGGCGCTGTCCTCTTTGTGCCAGAGCTACCATAGCGTGATTTGCTCGGAAACCGCCCACGTCGAAACCGACGAATGCGGCGCGCCGGAGTTTTTCTCCAACGGCTCCAAGCTGCTCACCGCCCGCACCGAAAACGGCAAGCTGACCCCGGAATCGATCCGCGAGATCGCCCTCAAGCGCCAGGACATCCACTACCCGAAACCGCGCGTAGTCACCCTGACCCAGGCCACCGAAGTCGGCAGCGTGTACACCCCGGAAGAAATCCGCGCCATCAGCGTGACCTGCAAGGAACTGGGGCTGAACCTGCACATGGACGGCGCACGCTTCTCCAACGCCTGCGCGTTCCTCGGCTGCTCACCGGCGGACCTGACCTGGAAGGCCGGCGTGGATGTGTTGTGTTTTGGCGGCACCAAGAATGGCATGGCGGTGGGTGAAGCCATCTTGTTCTTCAACCACAAGCTCGCCGAAGACTTCGATTACCGCTGCAAACAGGCCGGCCAGCTGGCGTCAAAAATGCGCTTCCTGTCCGCCCCGTGGGTAGGCCTGCTGGAAAACGACGCCTGGCTCAAGCATGCCCGCCACGCCAACCACTGCGCCCAGTTGCTGAGCAGCCTGGTGGCGGATATTCCCGGTGTGGAGCTGATGTTCCCGGTGCAGGCCAACGGCGTGTTCCTGCAACTCTCGGAACCGGCCATCGCGGCGCTGACCGCCAAGGGCTGGCGCTTCTACACCTTCATCGGTAAAGGCGGCGCACGCTTCATGTGTGCGTGGGATACCGAGGAAGAGCGTGTAAGAGAATTGGCGGCGGATATTCGGAAAGTGATGGAGGCCTGAAACGACGGGCCTTTCAGCCTCTTAGCAGAGACTGTTTGTACGTGTTTCTGACAGTATCTATCTACCCCCTGCCTTGGATAGGATCTCTGCACCCCGAACGAACGGACGCGTTCTTTCGGGGCTGACTGCCTGCCGAATAGTCGGCTGGAAATGGAAATCCGATAGAGGGCAATATCATGGAATATCAAAACAACGGCAACACCCTTCAGAGCGACGGCACCGTCAGCACTACCGTCATTGATTGGGATGAGTTCAGGAAATATGCGAAAGTCGGTGACACCATCAAAGAGCCCTCAAGGACGCTGAGGATCTACGATAAAGTCTACGAACTGACAGCATCCGGCCAACATTTCGTGGTTCATATCTACGCGCAGTAACCGTTAACGCCTGAGATCCGCGCCGCAGGCTCATGACCTCCGACGCGGAACCGAAGTCTGCGACCTCATCAGATTAAAACCCGACCTTGGTACTGGCTCGCCAGGGTCGACTTACAGGGCCTTTGGCTTGAGCACTTGCCAGTCGTCGATGGGACCTCGGTTTTCAATAAAGGTACCCCCGCCGAACTTCACCGCCAGTTTGTTTACGGCGTTCAAGGCGGTGGTCACGGCACCTTCCCCCCAGCCTCCCGTGAAGGACACATCATCGCCGGCCAGAATGAAGCCATCGGGACTTCCATCAAACACACCGTTCATAAACTGCGAAAACAGCAGGCGCTGGTATTCGTACTGCCCCGGCAGGTTCATTTTGAAGGCACTCAGGAAAAACGGTTGTTCTTCCCAATTGATTTCGACAAATGGATCGGTCATACCGAACTCCGCCGCAAGGTTCAACTGATGGTGGGCATACACCGAATCCAACAAGGTTGAACATACCGCCACATGGGACGGTAATGGCGCAGCGCGATCACCCAGGAACTTGATGCTGTCGTCGTTCCAGGTGTAAGACAAAAACATCCCGCTGCCTTTGTAGGGGCCTTGACTCGCAGCGTAGTCCAGCAGGTATGTGCCGCGGGTAATTCGGTCCGACAACGTCACACTCATCTTGTATTGACGATCTGCACCGACATCGGTCCAGAAAGGCCGCTGGGTCTGCGCAAATATTTTGGCCGACTGCATGTAATGGGTGTACGTAACTGCCTCCCACTCTTTTATGGACAAGAGGCTATTCATTTGGTCAAAGCGGGCGACGCCATCCATAAAACGGAATTTGTCGAGGACACGTTTGTGAGGCGTATAAACCACAGCAGCAAAGGTGTATTGACGCTCGCTTCCTCGATTATGATCAAACATCCACACATCAAATTCGCCATCCGGACGCCGTATGATCTGGCGCACTTCCTGGTTGAAAGGCTGAGCAATGACCTGGGCGGTCAGGCCCTGGACGGTAGTGCCCGCGGGCCAATAAGCCATGGGGTCGCCGAGGGCATCCGGAGCACGATTCCACAGTCGGGTAGGCAACTCGCTGGAACCGTCATACATTAGCTTGTGGTTGGTATCCAGCCCGGTATACAGCACCCGCAACACCTCCAGAAAGCAGTTCGGATAGTCGGTGTTCCATCCGCCGGTACCAAAGCCGATCTGGCCGAACAAGTCGATATCCTCACGACTCCAACCCGCCTCTTCCACCATGGCCGTGAAAAAGCTGAGATTGTCCCATCCTTTGTCCAGGATCGCGTTCCACAGGGTCTTGATCTTCGCCAGATCAGGATTGTCCCCGGACATCGCGGTTTCCATTTCAAGGAACTTGATCGGATCCTGCTCCAGGAAAACATCGAACAATTTGCTTTCGATATCTTCATATTCGGGAGGCAAGTTCTTGCCTTCGTAATAGACCTGTCGTTGTTGATAGTCGACCACTGTGCTGGGGGTTGCAGCCGACCCTGGGTTGGGAAAGTCCGCTGAATTGGCGGTCATACCCACTTTATCGAAATAGTGCATCAACGCCTTGCCGGAGACGGGAAAGCGCATAGCGCCCATTTCACAGATAACGCTGTTGGCGGAGTCTTGCGGATCGCCCGCCACATAGGAATAGAAACGCCCGCCAATACGGTCGCTGGCCTCCACCACCACCGGGTGCAAGCCCATGCGCATCGCTTCATAAGCAGCCACCAGTCCGGCCACTCCGGCACCAACAATCAGTACCTGGGTGCCCTGCTGACGTGTAGAAACACCCGCCAACGGTTTTCCATTGCTGACAGCCGAATTGAGGAACTTGGCGTAATGAAAAGGGAAGTCTGGAATAAGCGCAGTGACATCGTTGGTCAACAGGCGCGCCGCACCTTTAGAACGTGAAGGGATAGCAGACATATCAGTCATCCTTGGTGTGTCAAAGGACGTCCGCCTACGGCTTCACTGCGAAGGGCGACTACGACGAGTTCGATCCTAAGCGTAGACGCTTGTAGGAAATGTCTGCATCTAAATTGAAAATAGAAAGCGACTGCGTAAGGCAGGGCTTGCCCCATAAGGTTATGCGCCATCAGTTCAGAAATTCATGAAGTGATTATTTGCAAATGCCGATTCAATAGTTTTTTTAGTTACAAGACTCTGCGTAGTCTCACTCAATAAAAACAGACCGTGATGCCTATGAACACGCCCTCCGACCGATCGGCTGCTCCCACTTCCACCACGCTGAAAATCGAAACCCGCTCCATTGACTACGTGCCGCGCAATGAACGCCACGGTAAGGTCTGGCACCAGGCGCCGTTCTGGTTCACCGGTAACTTCGTTCTGACCACCATGGTCACCGGGTTTACCGGCGCAGCCTTGGGGCTGAGCCTGGTGTATGCCGTCCTGGCGATTGTCATCGGCGTGTGCCTGGGTACGTTCGCCATGGCGTTCCACGCCAACCAGGGCCCACGCATGGGCTTGCCGCAGATGATCCAGTCGCGGGCACAGTTCGGTTTACGCGGGGCAATCGTGCCCTTTATCGCGGTGGTCTTCGTGTACATCGGCTTCAACGTGTTCAATGTGATTCTGGCGACGGACGCCATCAATACCGTGCTGCCCGGCAGCCGTGCCCCCTGGTACGCGTTGATGATCATCCTGGCGGTGGTGATTGCCGTGATCGGCCACGACCTCCTGCACACCGTGCAGCGCTGGCTGACCTACGTGATGATCAGTGTCTTCGCCGTACTCACAGTCGCAGCCGTGACGCACCTGCAGGCCGACACGGCAGTGGCCGACGCGCACTTTTCCTGGTCGGCCTTCCTGATCCAACTTTCAGCCGCTGCGGGCTATCAGATCAGTTACGCCGTCTATGTCTCGGATTACTCGCGCTACCTGCCCCATAACACGCCGTCGCGCAGTGTCATCATCTGGACATACCTGGGGGCTGCCGGCTCGGCGCTGTGGCTGATGTCACTGGGGGCGTTTCTCGCCTCGGCGTTGCCCTCACCCGACGCCATCGGCAGCGTGCAGGCAGTAGGCAACCAACTGCTGCCGGGGTTTGGCACCTTTACCGTGCTGATTGCCGTCCCGGCGTTGGTCGGCATCATGGCCGTCAACTGCTATGGCGCGATGCTCACCGGAATCAGTGCCATTGACGGTTTTGTGCCGATCAAGCCCAGGATCAAAAGCAGAATCCTCGGGATCAGCCTGGTGGCCGCGATCATTTTTGTGATCGCCTTGTGCATCCCCGAAAGCTACCTCAGCAGCTTTAACACCTTCGTGCTGTTGATGCTGTATTTCCTAGTGCCCTGGACAGCAGTCAACCTTGCCGACTTCTACGCCGTACGAAAAGGGCGCTACGCCATCAGCGACATTTTCAACCCAGCGGGCATCTATGGCCGTTGGTCGAGCACCGGACTCGTCGCCTATTTCCTCGGCCTGGCGGCAATGGTTCCGTTTATGTCGCTGGGTTTTTATCAAGGGCCGATCAGCTTCATGTTGGGCGGCGCCGATATTGCGTTCGTCGTCGGCCTGCTGGTCTCGGCATTGGTTTACTGCGTGATGAGTCGCCAACTCGACCACGCCGCCGAGTCGCGGGCCATAAAAGCCAGTGAACAAGCGCTGGAAGGAAACGTGTCATGACTCCGTTACGCGTCGTTTGTCACCAACTGGCGCCGCGTATCGGCGATACCGATTACAATCGGGCGCTGACCGAACGTGCGATTCGTCGAGCGGCGAGTCTCAACGCCCAGTTGATCGTCCTGCCGGAGCTGATTCAGAGCGGTTACGTATTTGCCGACCGGGAGGAAGCCTACACCGCCTCCGAGACATGTGACGGTCCAACCCTGGTCCAGTGGAAAAGCCTGGCGCGGGAGCTGGGGATCATCATCGTCGCAGGGTTCTGTGAGCGTCTGAGCGCGGGACAGGTCGCCAACAGTGCCGCACTGGTCGAACCCACGGGGCGGTTGACGGTGTATCGCAAGGCGCACTTGTGGGACCGTGAGAAACTGATCTTCACCGCTGGGGATGCGCCACCTCCGGTGATCGACACTGCCGTCGGGCGGATCGGCATGATGATCTGCTACGACTTGGAACTGCCCGAATGGGTGCGCCTGGCAGCGCTGGCGGACGCCGACCTGCTCTGCGTTCCGGTGAACTGGCCGGATGGCCCGCGCCCCGAGGGTGAACGGCCGGCAGAGATCGTGCGGGTACAGGCCAATGCGGCGGTCAACCGTATGTTCATCGCCGCGTGCGACCGCCATGGCGAGGAACGTGGCGTCAGGTGGGTGGGCGGCTCGGTCATCGTCGACGCCGATGGCTACCCGTTGGCCGGAGCAGCCTCCCACCCAGGGGAACAACCGTTGATGGCTGACCTGCCGTTGGCCGAGGCCAGGAACAAGTCAATCAGCGACCACAACCACGTTCACCAGGATCGTCGGCCCGGGCTGTACTGAGCGTCAGAACTCAATGCGCACATCACCCTTCGGCACACTGCAGCAGGATAGGATGTAGCCCTCGGCTTCGTCCTCCTCGGTGATCCCGCCGTTGTGGTCCATCTCGACCTCGCCCCCCAGCTTCATCACCTTGCATGTGCCGCAAATCCCCATGCCACAGGCTTTCGGGATCAACAGGCCGAGCTTGGCCGCCGCCGCATGCACGGTTTCGCCCGGTGCGACGCGAATGCTCTTGCCCGACGCAATGAATTCCACCTGGTGCAAATCCGCCAGATCGATTTCCGGTGCGTCGGCAGCTTGTTCGGCTTGCTCCACCGCATCGGCACGGGCTTCGGGTGGCGTGGCTCCGAAGGATTCTTCGTGGTAGCGCGCCATGTCGAAACCGGCGACTTCCAGCAGGCGCTTCACCGCGTTCATGTACGGCGTAGGCCCGCAGCAGAACACTTCGCGCTCCAGGAAGTCCGGCACCATCAGCTCGAGCATCTTGTGGTTCAGGTAACCGCGATAACCTGCCCACGGCTCACCCAACCCGTGTTTCTCGCAGATCAGGTGCAGGCTGAAGTTATCGATGCGCGACGCCATGTGCTCCAGCTCGCGGTGGTAAATGATGTCCTTGGGCGAGCGGGCGCTGTGGATAAACGTCATGTCGACATTGGCGTTGGTGTCGTAGAACCAGCGCGCCATGGACATGACCGGGGTGATCCCCACACCACCGCTGAGGTACAACACTTTCGGGCTCGGGTAATCGATGGCATTGAACAGGCCCACCGGCCCGTGCACCGCCAACTCCTGGCCTTCGTGCAGGGTGTCGTGCAGCCAGTTGGAGACTTTGCCGCCCGGCACGCGCTTGATCGTCACCGAGAAGCTGTACGGCACCGACGGCGAGCTGGAAATGGTGTACGAACGCATGATCGGCTGGCCTTCGATTTCCAGCTCCAGGGTGACGAACTGCCCCGGCTTGAAAAAGAACAGGATCGGCTGGTCGGCCATGAAGCAAAAGGTGCGCACGTCCCAGGTTTCCTGGATGACTTTGACGCAACGGACGATGTGCCGACCATTGGCCCAGGTCTGGGTCGTTACCGGATTCAGGAAATTGCTGGACATGTTGTTCTCCACCGCCGAGGTCGGCCTTATGGTGGCGATTCTGCGTAACGCGAGAACCACCCATTTACCTATCTGCGACATTCACATACTTATCGCGACCAGCCCCCATACCACGGGGGTTGCGCGTCGGGATCAGAGTGGGCCATGTCGCTCATGGATAAGGTTCGGCGCATCGGCGGCCCCACACTCGCTCCCAACACAGACGCTTTCTTTACGCCTTGCTGCAAACCTGATTAGCCACTTATCTCGGCCACACAGAATGGCCATGAGGACACACACGATGGACGTCACCGCAACTTTAAGCTTGGGCGATCCGCTGGAACCCGCACGCAAGGCCACCGCGCAGATGCTGCAAGAGCGCGAGCGCACCTTTTCGCTGCCACAGCCGTTCTACTCTGATGAGCGGTTGTTTGATATCGACATGCAGGAGATCTTCCAGAAAGAGTGGTTGATCGCCGGCATGACCTGCGAGATCCCCACCAAGGGCAACTACCTGACCCTGCAAGTGGGCAAAAACCCGATCATCGTGATCCGTGGCGCCGAAGGCGTGGTGCATGCCTTCCACAACGTGTGCCGCCACCGTGGCTCGCGCTTGTGCACCAGCGACAAGGGCAAGGTCGCCAAACTGGTGTGCCATTACCACCAGTGGACCTACGAACTGGACGGGCGCCTGCTGTTCGCCGGTACCGAGATGGGCGCCGACTTCGACATGAAGCAGTACGGCTTGAAGCCGGTGAACGTGAAGACCGCGGGTGGCTACATCTTCATCAGCCTGGCTGAGAACCCGCCGGCCATCGATGACTTCCTGTCGACACTGAACCACTACATGGAACCCTACGACATGGAGAACACCAAGGTGGCGATTCAGACCACCTTGTTCGAAAAGGCCAACTGGAAGCTGGTGCTGGAAAACAACCGCGAGTGCTACCACTGCAACGCTTCGCACCCGGAACTGCTCAAAACCCTGCTGGAATGGGATGACGTCACCGACCCGCGCGCCGACCAGGCGTTCAAGGACCACGTGGCCGCGTCTGCCGCTGCCTGGGATGCCGAGAAGATCCCTTACGCCCACGCGAGCTTCGGCTTGCGTAACCGCATCGTGCGCATGCCGCTGCTCAAGGGCACCGTGTCGATGACCCTGGACGGCAAGCAGGGCTGCGCCAAACTCATGGGTCGCATCAAGAACCCGGACCTGGGCTCGATGCGCATTTTGCACCTGCCGCACTCGTGGAACCACTGCATGGGTGACCACATCATCGTGTTCACCGTGTGGCCGATCAGCGCCCAGGAAACCATGGTCACCACCAAGTGGATCGTGCACAAGGATGCGGTCGAGGGCGTGGATTATGACGTGGAGCGCATGCGCCAGGTGTGGGACGCCACCAACGACCAGGATCGTCGCCTGGCCGAAGAGAACCAGCGCGGGATCAACTCCACCGCCTACCAGCCCGGCCCTTACTCCAAGACCTATGAGTTCGGCGTGGTGAACTTCGTGGATTGGTACAGCGAGCGCATGCTCAGCAACTTGGGTGCCGCCCCGGCGCCGTACCTCAAAGGTGTTGCCGTACACGAATAAAAAGGTGGGGCTTGCCTGCGATGGCGGTATGGGCTGATACAACGCCATCGCAGGCACCTCCCACATTAGCTTTCACCCATGATCAAAATTTGATCAACCCCCTTGCAGACCAATCGCATCCTGCCTTCCAGCCTTTCCCCAACAACTTATCCACAAAGCCACCCACAGCAATTGTGGGCAACTGCGCTATCCCCTAAAAATAAATGAAGAAAATCCGTGACTTATTCGTGCTGCCAGTTTTAACGCACAGCTGATCACTTTCTGACCAATACCGTGAAAGCCATGTAAACCGTGGCTTGTAGCGGTACGCAAACACCTTATCCACAGAAGCACCAACAGACTTTGGGGGCAACTTTGACGATGCTGTGGAAAACCGCTTCAAACCTTCATAAATCGCGGTTTACACGAGTTTTAGTCGAAAAAAATCGTGAATCGATCAGATTTTGACCAATCGAATGAAAGCCTTTATTTATAAGGGCTGCAGCTGAGAGCGAACACGTTATCCACAGAAGCGCCAACAGAGTATGGGGGCAAGTCGGCTGGGAAAAATGCACAGAGACAGGGAAAAACCCAAGTAAAAACCGTCAGTTAGCTTGGTTGTTTTTCGTACAGAGGGCTGCAGGGCTTGATTCACAGGGGCTGTGGACAACCGCGAACAGGTTATCCACAGACGGGTCAACAGGGATTGTGGGTAAGCTCAAGGGACTTCAAGTATGGGGGGGAGCTGGCTTCCCTGCTATAGCCATTGGAATCTACACATCGTTGTAGTGAGCGGGCTTGCCCCGCGCCGGGGGGCGAAGCCGCCCCAAACCAAACGACTTGGTTTTATCTGAAACTCAGCGGCGTATTTATTGGGGCGGCTTCGCCCCCCAGCGCGGGGCAAGCCCGCTCACTACAGGTACAGATACGCCAGCTCCCACAGGGGATCAGCGTACGACGCCTTCCTCAACCAGCAGCTTGAGAATGGCCTCGGCGCCCGCTTCCGGGCTGAGTCCCTTGAGCACTTGCCCACCGCCGCCGCTGGCCTTGGCCGTGGCGGCTTTCATACGATCGGCGCCGCTCTTGGCCTTGATCACCTTGAGCCGCTTGGGGCGAGGCTTGGCCGGTTGCAGCACGGCCCCTGTGTATAACGCGTCCTGCTCGACTTCAACTTCGTGAGCCGCCAGTTCACCGCGCTGCGCCGGGCCGTACGCACTTTGCCGAGACTTGGGCGCGGCGTTATCCACGGTCGCCAGGAACGGCAAACGCACCTTCAACCGGCGCCGCTGGCCGCGTGGCAGGGCTTGCAGCACATGGGCCACGCCCGCTTCGATCGATTCAACCTGCGCCAGCCCGACAATCAGCGGCCAGCCCAACTGCTCGGCCAGCAAGAACGGCAACATGCCCGAGCCTTCACCGGTTTCAGCCTGGCTGCCAGTGAGCACCACCTGGGCACCGGCATCGCGCAAGTACTCACTGAGTACCGGCAACGCATCGCTGCCAGCCGGTTGCTCCAGTACATGTAACTCTGGCAAGCCCATGCCCAGGTAACTGCGCAGTGTCGGTTCGGCGATGTTGCCGGCGTGCAGCACCTGCAACTTATCCCCAGCCATTTGCAGGCCCAGTTCGACGGCGCGCGCGTCCTGCTCAGCACGGCGCGGGCGCCCGGAGGTAGGGTGGGCACCGATGGACACCAGGCTGATTACATTCGTCGTCATGGTCATATCCTTAAGCAGCATCGCGCTTGGCGCCGTTGCGGTAGGTCTCGACCGCCGCGATCAAGGCTTGCAGTATCGCGGCGCTTTCGCCGATGACCGAGAGGTCGGCACGCTTGATCATGTCGCAGCCAGGATCCAGGTTGATCGCCACCACCTTGTCGCAGGCGCCGATGCCCTGCAGGTGCTGGATCGCCCCGGAAATGCCCACGGCCACATACACCCGCGCCGTGACCCAGGTGCCGCTGGCGCCCACCTGACGGTCACGCGCCATGAAGCCATCGTCCACCGCGACGCGGGAGGCGCCTTCGGTGGCACCCAACGCCGCAGCGGTCTGGTGGAACAGCGCCCAGTCCTTCACCCCATTGCCACCGGAGAAAATGAATTCGGCCTCGGCCATGGGAATAGCCCCCGGGTCCACCGCCACCGCGCCGAGGTCCTCGATGCGCGGCAAACTGCGCGCCAGGGCTGTGGATAACTCCACAGGCAACGCTTCGTGACGGGTTTCGCTGACGGGCTCCGCGCACTCTACGGCAGCCAGGATCAGGCGCGGCAGCGGCCGGGCCAAGTCTTCCTGGCCAGCACCGGCGCGGCCGATGCACTCGTCGCCCTTGATCTGCCACACCCGCGTGGCCGGGCGCTCCTTGAGGCTCGCGGCAAAACGTCGGCCCAGTTCGCCGCCACCGCTGCGGCTGTCCGGCAGCAACCAATGACGCGGGTTGAACTGGTTATCCACAGCGCGCAAACCTTGAACCCGTTGCTCCGGTGAATAACCGTCGAATTCGTGGCCCTCAAGCACCAGCAGACGGTCGACGCCAGCGGTGGCAAACGTACTTTCCTTGTGCTCGCCAAACACCACCGCCAGCACCGCGCCGTCGCTGCCGGCGAGTTGCCGCGCTAGGCCAAGCAGGTCGCGGTCGTGGCTGCTCAAGCGGCCGCCCACCATGTCCGGCACCACGTTGATGTAGAAGGCAGGCGCAGGCACCTGATGCAGCGGCAACTGCACTTCCACCGCCGCCGTGCGCTTGGCCGCGCCGCCCTGCTGGGCACCGCTGCGGTCGATACGCTTGATGCCGTTGGGGCCGATAAAACCGACGCCGTGTACGTTCTTGCGAATGACACCGTTAGGTCCCATCCAACTGTGTTGTACCGGCTGCATGGCCGCGTGCAGCGGGTGCAAGCGGTTGCGGGCGATCCATTCGGCCCGTGGGTCGCGGCGGATAATGTCGCTCATCAATGCACCTCCGCAGGTTCAAGTTTGGCCGGGGCCTTGGCCGGTGCGGCGTCTTCCAGCAACGCATCAGCCACCAACTCCGCGATATCCTTGATCAATGGGCGCGGCTCGACCACACCTTCCAGCATCGCGGTACATTGCGGGCAACCCACGGCCACCAGCTCGGCGCCGGTTTCGCGGATGTCGTCCATGCGCATGTCCGGGATACGTTGCTTGCCGGGAATGTCAGTAATCGGCGCCCCACCCCCACCGCCGCAGCAGCGAGAACGGAAGCCCGAGCGTTGCATCTCCTTGACCTCGATGCCCAGCGCCCGCAGCACTTGGCGCGGCGCCTCGTATTCGCCGTTGTAGCGGCCCAGGTAGCACGGGTCGTGATAGGTCACGCTATTGCCCTTGTGCTGGCCCAGGTTCAGCGCGCCCTCGCCGATCAACTCGGCCATGAAGGTACTGTGGTGCTGCACGAGGTAGTTGCCGTTAAAGGCGCCGTACTCGTTCTTCAGCACGTGGAAACTGTGCGGGTCGCACGTGACGATGCGCTTGAAGCTGTACTTGGCCAACGTCTGGATATTGCGCGTGGCCAGCAACTGGAATGTCGCTTCATCGCCCAGACGGCGGGCTACATCTCCGCTGTCGCGTTCTTCCAGGCCGAGCACGGCAAAGTCCACCTTGGCCGCTTTGAGCACTTTGACAAAGGCTCGCAGCGTGCGTTGGTTACGCATGTCGAAGGCGCCATCGCCGACCCAGAACAGCACCTCGGCACTGCCCTTGTCGCTGAGCAACGGCAGGTTCAGATCCGCCGCCCAGTTCAGGCGACCACCCGGTGCGAAACCGCCGGGGTTGTCGGTGGCGATCAAATTCTCGAGGACTTCGGCGCCCTTGTTCGGCGTGGCCCCTTTTTCCAGGGTGAGGTGGCGGCGCATGTCGACGATGGCGTCCACGTGCTCGATCATCATCGGGCACTCTTCCACACAGGCACGGCAGGTGGTGCATGACCACAGGGTCTCGGCGTCCACCAGGCCGTTGACGATGGGCTGGTGCGGGTTGCCGCTGTGTTCGCCGATCGGTTTGCCTGGATAGGGGCTGCCGGCAAATTTGGCATCGGTGCCGCCGGCCAGGCCGACCACCATATCCTGAATGAGTTTTTTCGGGTTCAGCGGCTGGCCGGCGGCGAACGCCGGGCACGCGGCTTCGCACTTGCCGCACTGCACGCAGGCGTCGAAACCGAGCAATTGGTTCCAAGTGAAATCCTTGGGTTTCTCCACACCCAGCGGCGCGGACTTGTCGCTGAGGTCCAGCGGCTTCAAACCGGTGGAACGGCCACCGCCAAAGCGTTCGGCGCGGCGGTGCCAGGCCAGGTGCAAGGCACCGGCGAAGGCGTGTTTCATCGGGCCGCCCCAAGTCATGCCGAAGAACATCTCGGACACGCCCCACAACACACCGACGCTGAGCAGCGCAGCGAGCAGCCAGCCGCCGAAATCAGCCGGCAGGATTCCAGCCACCGGTAGCGTCACCAGGAAGAAACTCACCGAGAACGCCATGAGGCTTTTCGGCAGGCGCATCCACGGGCCCTTCGACAGGCGCGACGGCGGATTGCGCCGCCGCAGATAGACGAACGTGGCGCCGACAAACATCAGCACCGAGGCCAGCAGCAAGGCGTAGCCGAGGATGCGGTTATGCAGGCCGAAACCGTGTACGAGGATCGCCAGCAGCGCCGACAGCACAAACCCCAGCGCGGTCGCGACGTGGGTGTTGGCGATGTATTTGTCGCGGGCGACCACGTGGTGCAGGTCGACCATGTAGCGCTTGGGCATGGCCAGCAGGCCGCCCAGCAGGTCAACCTTGGAAGCGCGGCCACGGCGCCACATGTTCACCCGGCGCAGAGCGCCGAGGACGGCCAGGCCCAACGCGGCAAACAACAGAATAGGCAGCAAGGTGTTCAACATGGTGAAGCTCCCACAGACCACACAGGTCTACTGTGAAACTGGCCTTAATGTGGGAGGGGGCGTGCTCCCGATGGCGGCGAATCAGCCACACATGCATCAACTGACACACTGCCATCGGGAGCAAGCCCCCTCCCACATTTGGACCGAGTCCACATTATTTCGGTGTCGGGTCAGAAATCCTTGCACAAGCGCAGGGCGTCATAGATCGCAGCGTGGGTATTACGCTGCGCCACACAGTCGCCAATGCGGAACAGCAAGTACCCGTCACCCGCCTCGCTCAAGCACGGCTGCGGCTTGATCGCGAACAAGGCTTCGACGTCGATCTGGCCCTTGTTGCGCGAGCCTTCCTTGAGCGCGTAGTAGATGGCTTCATCCGGACGCACGCCGTTTTCAACCACCACCTGGTCGACCACCCGTTCCTCTTTGGCACCGGTGTATTCGTTCTCCAGCACCGCCACCAGCTTGTCGCCCTCGCGGTAGACCTTTTCCAGCATCATGTCGCCGGTCATGATCACTTCCTTGGGGTACATGCTGCGGTAGTAGGTCGGGAACGACGTACCGCCGATGGCCACGCCCGGTTTGATATCGTCGGTGACGATCTCGACCTGGCAGCCTTTGTCCGCGAGGAAATCCGCGACCGACATGCCGGTGAATTCGCAGATGGTGTCGTACACCAACACGTTTTTACCCGGTGCGACCTTGCCGTCGAGCACGTCCCAACTGCTGACGACCAAGCCTTCGGCCGCGCCCCAGTGTTCGTTCTGCTCCACATTCGGGTGCCCGCCCACCGCCAGCACCACCACATCCGGGCGCAGGTCCAGGATGGTGTCGGCATCGGCCGCCACGCCCAGGCGCAGGTCGACTTTCAAACGTGCCAGCTCCAACTGGAACCAGCGGGTGATCCCGGCAATCTGATCGCGCTGTGGCGCTTTCGAGGCGGTGGTGATCTGCCCGCCGATAAACTCTTTCTTTTCGAGCAGGGTCACGTCGTGGCCACGTTCGGCAGCCACGCGTGCGGCTTCCATCCCGGCCGGGCCGGCACCGACCACCACGACTTTGCGTTTTGGTCCGGTGGACTTCTCGATGATGTGGGGCACGCCCATGTATTCACGGGAAGTCGCAGCGTTCTGGATGCACAGCACATCCAGGCCCTGGTACTGGCGGTCGATGCAATAGTTGGCGCCGACGCACTGCTTGATCTGGTCGATCTGGCCCATCTTGATCTTGGCGATCAGGTGCGGGTCGGCGATGTGTGCACGGGTCATGCCGACCATGTCCACATAGCCGCCTTCCAGAATGCGCGTGGCCTGGTTCGGGTCCTTGATGTTCTGCGCGTGCAGCACCGGGACCTTGACCACTTCCTTGATACCGGCGGCCAGGTGCAGGAACGGCTCCGGTGGATAACTCATGTTGGGGATAACGTTGGCCAGGGTGTTGTGGGTGTCGCAACCCGAGCCCACCACGCCGATGAAATCGAGCATGCCAGTGTCGTCGTAATACTTGGCGATCTGCTTCATGTCCTCGTGGGACAGGCCGTCCGGGTGGAACTCGTCGCCGCACAGGCGCATACCCACGCAGAAGTCGTCACCGACCTCGGCACGCACGGCTTTGAGGACTTCCAGGCCGAACTTCATGCGGCCTTCAAAGCTACCGCCCCACTCGTCGGTACGCTTGTTGACCCGTGGGCTCCAGAACTGGTCGATCATGTGCTGGTGCACGGCCGACAGCTCCACACCGTCCAGGCCACCGGCCTTGGCGCGCTTGGCGGCGCTGGCGTAGTTACCGATCACGCGCCATATTTCCTCGGGCTCGATGGTCTTGCAGGTGGCACGGTGCACCGGCTCACGCACGCCGGACGGCGACATCAGGGTGGGCCAGTTGAAGCCGTCCCAACGCGAGCGACGGCCCATGTGGGTAATCTGGATCATGATCTTGGCGCCATGCTTGTGCATGGCGTCAGCCAGGTTCTGGAAGTGCGGGATGATGCGGTCGGTGGACAGGTTGACCGAGCTCCACCACTCCTGCGGACTGTCGATGGCGACCACCGAGGAACCGCCGCAGATCGCCAGGCCGATGCCGCCCTTGGCTTTCTCTTCGTAATACTTCACATAGCGGTCGGTGGTCATGCCGCCGTCGGTGGCATACACCTCGGCGTGAGCGGTGCTGAGCACGCGGTTGCGGATGGTCAGTTTGCCGATCTGGATCGGCGCAAACATTGCTTCGAAAGCCATGGCACGGTCCTCGGCTTACAACGGCTTGACGGTGAACAGGCCGTCATCGTGGCCCTCTTCGGAGCCTCCGTAGACTTGTTCGGCGACGGTGCGGATCTTGCTTCCGCGCGCTTCGAGAATCTGGTCCATCGCGCCGGCAAACCAGCCAGTGAACATGTAGTCCACTTTGCGCCCGACCTTGCCGTACACGTAGACGAACGCCGAGTGTTCGAGCTTGACGCTGGCGGTGCCTTTGTCGAGGTCGATGTCTTGGATCTTGAACAGGCCCCAGCCGCGTTGCGACAGGCGCTTCATGTAATGCTCGAACACCGCGACGCCTTCCAGGCCGTGGCACTCGGCTTCTTTTTCACACCAGTGCCAGGCGGATTTGTAGCCGGCCTTGTAGAGGATCTCGGCATAGGCGTCGGCGCCCAGCACTTCTTCGATGCCGATGTGGTTATTCACGAAAAAATGACGTGGCACGTACAACATCGGCAGGGCGTCGGAAGTCCAGACACCGGTTTCGCTGTCAACTTCGATAGGCAATTGCGGGGCGATCTTGGCCATGGAAACTTAACTCCAGAAAATTCTTGGTAGTGCCCCCGACGCGAACGGCCGGGGGAGAAATGCGGTGGCTTATTCGCCCCAGACGTCCTTGAGCACGTTGACCCAGTTCTCGCCCATGATCTTGCGCACCACGCGCTCAGGATGGCCGCGCTTGAGCAGGGTCTCGGTGAGGTTGGGGAACTCGCCCACGGTGCGGATGCCCAGCGGGTTGATGATCTTGCCGAAGCTGGTCAGGCGGCGTGCGTAGCCCTTGTCATGGGTCAGCATTTCGAAGAAATCCTGGCCATGGCCCTGGGTGAAGTCGGTGCCGATGCCGATCGCGTCTTCACCGACGATGTTCATGGTGTATTCGATGGCTTCGGCGTAGTCGTCGATGGTCGAATCGATGCCCTTGGCCAGGAACGGCGCGAACATGGTCACGCCGACAAAGCCGCCGTGGTCAGCGATGAACTTCAGCTCTTCATCGGATTTATTGCGCGGGTGCTCTTTGAGCCCGGACGGCAGGCAGTGCGAATAGCACACCGGTTTCTTCGATTCGAGGATGACTTCTTCGGACGTCTTGGAGCCCACATGGGACAGGTCGCACATGATGCCGACGCGGTTCATCTCGCCGACCACCTCACGGCCAAAGCCCGACAGGCCGCCATCACGCTCGTAGCAACCGGTGCCGACCAGGTTCTGGGTGTTGTAGCACATCTGCACCACACCGACGCCGAGCTGCTTGAAGATCTCGACGTAGCCGAGCTGGTCTTCGAAGGCATGGGCGTTCTGGAAGCCGAAAATGATGCCGGTCTTGCCCTGTTCCTTGGCTTTGCGGATGTCCGCGGTGGTTTTCACCGGGATCACCAAGTCACTGTTCTCACGGATCAGGGTCTGGCTGGCCACGATATTGTTGATGGTGGCCTGGAACCCTTCCCACACCGACACCGTGCAGTTGGCAGCCGTGAGGCCACCTTTGCGCATGTCTTCGAACAGGTCGCGGTTCCACTTGGCAATAATCAGCCCGTCGATAACGATGCTGTCGGCGTGCAATTCGGCTGGGCTCATCAGGCGTCCCCTTATTGGCGATTCATGCGCCGAATCGTCTGCCGGCGCTTTGGGGCCAGCATATGCCCAGGGGCCGACGGAGCCGGGTGCAAAAACGACAGGGGAATTGCCGAAAGCGTCAATCCACGACAAAGGCTGTTAAGAGAGGTCTGACTGGCGACTGTTCATTGTCTTACGCTTGAGCCAGAATTCCCGCATCACCTGATATGAGACGGCGCAATGAAATCGATTTTCCTGGCTTTGGCACTCATCGCAACCGGCGTTCACGCGGCCGAAGACTCCGATAGCACGCCGTGCGACGGCATCGAAAACGACAAGCAAACCCTGGAATGCGCCTCTTACAACAAAACCACCGCTGAGCAACTGCTCAAGGATAACTATCAGGGCCTGCTGGAACGCATGGGTTCGACCTATGGCAGCGACAAGACCAAACTGGCCGACATTACCGCTCGTCTGAAGGATGCGCAGCAGAAGTGGGAGAAATTGCGCGATGCCGATTGCGCCGTGGATACGTTCCCGGCCGTGAACGGCACCAAGGCCTATGCGATTGCGCAGAATGATTGTTTGGCGCGAATGAGTGATGAGCGGTCGGAGTTTTTGGAATCGATTGGGCAGGAGTGACGGCTAGAAGGCTTTCCATATTGAGTTGAAGGCCATTTGCAGATGATCACGCTGAATTTTGTCGATATGGAGGTCCGCGCAATGCTGGCTCCACTTCGACAAGGCCTCCATGGTCTGCTCGATGTAAAGCTCGGGTTCGAGAAAGCTGAAGGGTTCACAGACCTTCCTGATTGCCTGGCGTGATGGCTGGCCCGTACCTGCAAAGGCACAGGTATGTTCATTCCCGCGACCGCTGGTATTGGCAAACGTCAGGTCATAAGCTGGCGCCATCTGCCAGCCAGCCGAGGAGCCGAAGAACGAGAAGTTTTTCGCGTGATCGTCGCGATTGTGAGCCAACGCATTGAAGACCATCAGCCGAGCCATTTTCTGCACATCACCGGCGTTTTGGGTGATGGCGAAGGTCAGGCGCAACAGGTCGCCGTAGTCAAGGCTGGGCATGCGGAAATCGGCATACAGGATCGCCGCGCAGGTCAGCATATGGCGCTTGATGTGACCGGTTCGGTCAAAGCGTCGAGTGTTGAAAAAACGCTCTAGTCCGGTATCCGTCTGTACCTCGAGCAGGCTTGAATCCGAGACTTCGACCCCCGCGTTACGAGCGATCTCGGCGTAGGCTTGTTCGATAGCGCCACTGTCGCGATGCTCGCCCTGACTGCGGAATTTGATCAACCAGTGTTCATAGCCTTCAGGCATCTCACCAAATGAAGAAATGGCCTGCTGCTTGTCGGTCGAGAGCCCAATGACTGCCTTTGGCCGCGCACCACCGGGAGAGCCTCCCGCCAGACGCAATGACTCGATCACCTCGTGCGTTTCGCCAGACAATACGTTTTGCGAAGCGTGGTAAAGGGACGCCAGATCCAGCTCGCCTTGCTCTGAATCTTTCTCAAGCATCGGCCTATACTCAAGCGCCCCCATGCCCCGATTGCCCATATAGGCCAGCCGGTCCAATGGGCGTATCGCACGCCGTTCAATTCCCAATTTCATGCGAAAGAAACGGTCCATCAGCAACAGCCCCCAGCCATCGGGCAACGAATCGCTGAACGCCCCCGGCAGGCCACCGAAAAGTAACTCGTCAGCTGCCAACTGAGGTGTGGAAGAAAAGTCCATGTACAACGGCGCCAGGTTGAAGCCGTTCGCCAACCAACTCGGATCATACGAAAAATAAATCCCCCTGCCGGGTGCATCCACCAGCTCACCGACGTGTGAGCCTTGCAACATAACGTGCAGTGCGGAGACTGTTTTCATCGACGCCCTCGAAGCCTGGTTTGACTTTTCAATTCCTGGAGACTGATCGGCGGCGGCGCACTGAACAGATTCGCCATTTGCGCCCCTACCCCCAGGCTCATCGCGATCAGCAGTAAGGCATCAAGGGAAACCTTTCCGGTCGTTTCAAAGCGCTTGAGCGTGGACTCGGCCACTCCCGACTGGGCTGCCAAGGCTCGGCGAGAAAGGTTCTTGCTCAGCCGCAGTGCCTTGGCATTTCCAGCGATCTGCAAAGCAATCTCGCCGGGGGCGTAGAGAATATGGGTAAGGGCCATGGTCCGACCTCAAATGAGTGTTAACAAGTGTAGCACCCGCAGGAAGCCCACATAAAATAATGGACAACCTGCTATCCATGAATATGTTTTTCTTAGCATAAGAGACAACCTGGTATCTCTTATTAAAATATAAATCTGACCTGGATTGCCGCGCCTTTGACCCCCCTCGAAAGGTGCGCGACCATCTGCGCCATCTCACGTCCTTCAAGGCTAAACCATGAAAACCTGCGGCATCGAAATCAAAGGCAGCGAAGCCATCATCGCCGTCGCCTCCCTGGACAACCAGGCGCTGACCCATGTCGCCCTGGCGACCAAGAAAATCGCGCTGGACGACGACGATGAGGCCGCCAACGTCAAAGCCTTCGCCGCCCAGGTGAAGGCGTTTGTGCAGGAAAATGCCATCGAGCGCATCGCCATCAAGAAGCGCAGCAAGAAAGGTGAGTTTGCCGGTGGGCCGACCACGTTCAAGATTGAAGGGGTATTTCAGTTGCTGGACGGTGTTGAGGTGACGCTGTTGTCGCCGCAGACCATCAATGCACAGAACAAGAAGCACACCTTTGACTTGCCGGTGACGCTGAACAAATATCAGCATGAGGCGTACAAGGCGGCGTGTTCGGCACTGGTCAAGAAATAAGCCACACCCTATATCAATGTGGGAGCTGGCTTGCCTGCGATGGCGGTGTATCAGCCAGCATCTACAGCGCTGCCCCACCGCTATCGCAGGCAAGCCAGCTCCCACATGTGCTCAGCGTTTGATTCAGTTAAGTGCTCGGCGCCGGTGCTGCAGCCAATCTCCGAAGGATTTGTCCTCCAGGGCATAGCCACCCCGGCTCGACTTCCATACCAGCTCTTTATCACGCAGGGCATCGATACAGGCCTGGATGGTCTGGGTGCCCGGCACTACGTCGCTGCCCATGTCTTCCAACGCCTTGCTGACGGCCGTGATGGTGCTGTCGGTAAACGGCGCGAACGGTTCGTTGTTCTGGGAGCGCTCCACCATCACTTCCAGCACCGCACGCTGGGGAATGGTGAGGGCGTTCCAGGCACTTTCGAATTCGGTCCAAACGCCGGCGCGCAGCAGTTCGGCGCGACTGTGCAGCAGTTGGCCGAGATTGCTCGCCTCCCCCAGTTCCAATGCCACTTCACCAATAATGGTGCGCAACATTTCCGGGCGACGGCCCACCAGCTCGAACGCTTCATCGATGTCGGCCGCATTGAACTGGTTGGTCTTGGCCAGAAGGCCGTTGAGGTACACGGTGTAGGCCTGTGTGAATGCTTTGCCCAACAGTGGAAATGGCGTGATGCTGGACCCGAAGAACGGCTGGCTTTTACCTAATACCAGATGGGCAAGCTTGTCGCGATTGGACCCCGTGAACACCAGGCGCAACCCGCTGCCCTCGCCTTCACGACCTTGGTTGAGCTGGTCCCGGGCGGCCTTGAGGGCAAACATCGCGTTAACACCCGCTTCGGTGGTGAGCGCGTGCTGGGCTTCGTCGATCACCAGCACGACGGTTTTCTCGGCAGCGCTGTGAAGCAGCTCCAGCGCTTGCGTCAGTGTCGCGCCTGCAGGCAATTGCGGCTTGGTGAAATCCCAGGACAAGGTGCGCAGGAAGCTGAGCTTTTCGATGCCGATATTTTTGGCCAGTTTGCGGATGCCCTTTTCAAAGGGCACCAGGGCACCGGCAATGGCACTGGAGATCAGGTCGGCGGGGTCTTTTTCCTTGTCGGCCCACAGGTCGACATACACCGCCAGCCAACCACGTGCCTGGCATTCAGGAACAAGGTCCTCACGCAAAAAAGTACTTTTGCCCGTGCGACGCGGCGCCGCGAGAAATAGGCCAGAGGTGAAATCCTGAATACCGGCCCCCACCAGGCCATCGGCAATGCTGCTTGCCAGGTCGGGACGGCGGAATACAAAGCCGCTGTTCTTGGACATGCTTTTATACTCAATTATGGAAAGGACTATAAATTATAGTAACGAGTATAATTGACTATAATCAGCCGTCAAACCACCGCCCGTCGCCGATCCTCCCTCGGACACTTGGCAAACCTCGCCCGATAACTCCTAGTGAAATACGACGGCGACTCAAACCCACAGGCAATGCTCACCTCCAGCACGCTCAAATCACTCTGGCGCAGCAACTGTCGGGCTTTTTCAAGGCGCAGGCCGAGGTAGAAGTTGCTCGGTGTGTCGTTCAGATGCAGGCGAAACAGGCGCTCCAATTGCCGCCGAGTGACTTTGATCGCCTCGGCCAAGGCCAATGTGCTCAGCGGCGGCTCGGTGTGTTGCTCCATCTCGCCGATCACTTGCACCAATTTTTTGTTGTTGATGCCGTAGCGCGTGGCGATCTGCATGCGCTGGTGGTCTTTGCGTGGGCGGATACGGCTGAGCACGAATTGTTCGGAAACCTGGATCGCCAGCTCCGAGCCATGAGCCTGGGCGATCAGGTCGAGCATCAGGTCGATGGACGCCGTGCCGCCAGCGCAGGTGATGCGGCGGCGGTCGATTTCGAAGAGTTCCTGGGTCACTGTGAGCTGCGGGTAGGATTCCTTGAACGCGTCGATGGCTTCCCAGTGCAGGGTCAGGCGGTGGCCGTCGAGCAAACCGGCTTCGGCCAGTACACAGGCGCCGGTGTCGATGGCGCCGAGGGTCACGCCGTCATGGTCGAGGCGGCGCAGCCAGTGTTCCAGCGCAGGAGTGGCGAACTGCAGCGGCTCAAAGCCGGCCACCACCAGCAAGGTCGCGCCTTTTTTCAGCGGTTCCAGCGCTGCATCGGCGTTGACCGACATGCCATTGCTCGCAAGCACCGCGCCGCCGTCCGCGCTCAATATGTGCCAGCGGTACAACTCGCCGCGAAAGCGGTTGGCCACTCGCAGCGGTTCCAGCGCAGAGATAAACCCGATGGCCGAAAAACCCGGCATCAGCAGAAAGTAGAAATCCTGGGACATGGTGGCGCTCTCGTAATACGGGCAGCGTGCTCACTGTGATACGCCAGTTCAACGGGCCATTCAAGAGCACAGGTCGCTGCAGTGCAAGAGCGGGTCGCCGCCGTGCGTTTTGTCGCCCCTAAAGCTACGTAACGTGATCCCACGGCGCACAAAGACGCCGGACCCCACAATAACGACCTGCCGAGGGATCCACCATGAACCGACTGATTCGCCGCTGCGTGCTCGCACTCAGCGCCAGCGCCATCTTGAGCACCCACGTAATGGCCGCCGATGCGGCGTCCTGCCAGAACGTGCGCATGGGCGTGGTGAACTGGACCGACGTAATCGCCACCAGCGCCATGACCCAAGTGTTGCTCGACGGCCTCGGCTACAAGACCAAACAGACCAGCGCCTCCCAGCAAATCATCTTCGCCGGTATCCGCGACCAGCGCCTGGACCTGTTCCTGGGCTACTGGAACCCGCTGATGACCCAGACCATCACGCCGTTCGTCGACGCCAAGCAAGTCAAGGTGCTGGACAAGCCCAGCCTGGAAGATGCCCGCGCCACCCTCGCCGTGCCGACTTACCTGGCGGACAAAGGCCTGAAAACCTTCGCCGACATCGCCAAGTTCGAGAAAGAGCTGGGCGGCAAGATCTACGGCATCGAGCCAGGCTCGGGCGCCAACACCCAGATCAAGGCGATGATCGCCAAGAACCAGTTCGGCCTGGGCAAGTTCCAGTTGGTCGAATCCAGTGAAGCCGGCATGCTCGCCGCCGTCGACCGCGCGGTTCGCCGCAAGGAAGCCGTGGTGTTCTTCGGCTGGGCGCCGCACCCGATGAACGTCAACGTCGCCATGACGTACCTCACCGGCAGCGACGACGCCCTGGGCCCGAACGAAGGCATGGCGACCGTGTGGACCGTGACCGCGCCAACCTACGCCGAACAGTGCCCCAACGTGCACAAACTGCTGACCAACCTGACCTTCACCGCCGCCGACGAGAGCCGGATGATGCAGCCGTTGCTGGATCACAAGGACGCCCTCGAGTCCGCCAAACAGTGGCTCAAGGATCACCCGCAGGACCAGGCGCGCTGGCTGGAAGGGGTGACCACCTTCGACGGCAAACCGGCGGCAGCCAACCTGCAATTGACCAGCAAGTAACCCCCTTTCAATCACCGCTTCGCGGTCACTTTCGACCGCGAACGGCATCGCCACACCCTTGAAATCACGCCTGTAAGGAACCGCCTCATGAACCACGACGTCATCATCACCTGCGCACTCACCGGTGCTGGCGACACGACCAGCAGAAGCCCGCACGTGCCGGTCACCCCGAAACAAATCGCCGCCGCCGCCGTGGAAGCCGCCAAGGCCGGTGCCACCGTGGTGCATTGCCACGTGCGCGACCCCGAAACCGGCAAGTTCAGCCGCGACGTTGCCCTGTACCGTGAAGTGATGGAGCGCATCCGTGAGGCCGACATCGACATCATCGTCAACCTCACCGCCGGCATGGGCGGCGACCTGGAGATCGGCGGCGGCGAGCACCCGATGGAATTCGGCCCCAACACCGACCTGGTCGGCCCGCTGACTCGCCTGGCCCATGTGGAAGAGCTGCTGCCGGAAATCTGCACCCTCGACTGCGGCACCCTGAACTTCGGCGATGGCGACACCATTTACGTGTCCACCCCGGCGCAGCTGCGGGCGGGTGCCAAACGCATCCAGGCATTGGGCGTGAAAGCCGAGCTGGAAATATTCGACACCGGCCACCTGTGGTTCGCCAAACAGATGATCAAGGAAGGCCTGCTGGACGACCCGCTGTTCCAATTGTGCCTGGGCATCCCGTGGGGCGCGCCGGCCGACACCACCACCATGAAAGCCATGGTCGACAACCTGCCCGCCGACGCTGTGTGGGCCGGCTTCGGCATCGGCCGCATGCAAATGCCAATGGCCGCACAAGCGATGTTGCTGGGCGGCAACGTGCGGGTCGGCCTGGAAGACAACCTGTGGCTGGACAAAGGCGTGCTCGCCACTAACGGTCAGTTGGTGGAGCGAGCGAGTGAAATCCTCAGCCGCCTGGGTGCACGGGTCATGACCCCGGCCGAAGGCCGCATCAAGATGGGTTTGACCAAACGCAGCTAATCAAAACGGTGGGAGGGGGCTTGCCCCCTCCCACAAGGGATCACCGAACTCTTTAGGACGTCGCCATGAGCTTTATCACTGAAATCAAAACCTTCGCCGCCCTCGGCAGCGGCGTTATCGGCAGCGGCTGGGTGGCTCGCGCGCTGGCCCACGGCCTGGATGTGGTCGCCTGGGACCCCGCGCCCGGTGCCGAAGCGGCGCTGCGCAAGCGCGTCGCCAACGCTTGGGACGCTCTGGAAAAACAAGGCCTCGCACCGGGCGCATCCCAGGACCGCCTGCGCTTTGTCGCGACCATCGAAGCGTGCGTGAAAGACGCCGACTTCATCCAGGAAAGCGCCCCGGAGCGCCTGGAACTCAAACTGGATCTGCACAGCCAGATCAGCGCCGCAGCCAAGCCGAACGCGTTGATTGGTTCTAGCACTTCGGGCTTGTTGCCAAGCGAGTTCTACGAAGGTTCGACTCACCCCGAGCGCTGCGTGGTCGGGCACCCGTTCAACCCGGTCTACTTGCTGCCGCTGGTGGAAGTGGTGGGCGGCAAGCACACTGCGCCAGAGGCGATCCAGGCGGCGATCAAGGTGTATGAATCACTCGGCATGCGCCCGCTGCATGTGCGCAAGGAAGTGCCCGGCTTTATCGCTGACCGCCTGTTGGAAGCGCTATGGCGCGAGGCGCTGCACTTGGTCAACGATGGCGTGGCCACCACCGGCGAGATCGATGACGCGATCCGCTTTGGCGCGGGCCTGCGCTGGTCGTTCATGGGCACCTTCCTCACCTATACCCTGGCGGGTGGTGATGCCGGCATGCGGCATTTCATGGCGCAGTTCGGTCCGGCGCTGCAGTTGCCGTGGACCTACCTGCCGGCGCCGGAACTGACCGACAAGTTGATTGACGATGTGGTCGACGGCACCAGCGATCAATTGGGCAAGCACAGCATTTCGGCGCTGGAGCGCTATCGTGATGATTGCCTGCTGGCGGT
Organism: Pseudomonas sp. A39; assembly: GCF_058145955.1. NCBI lineage: Bacteria > Pseudomonadati > Pseudomonadota > Gammaproteobacteria > Pseudomonadales > Pseudomonadaceae > Pseudomonas > Pseudomonas sp. A39. The sequence goes on along the minus strand of NZ_JBYVMD010000010.1, from coordinate 49,899 downwards.
GCTGGAGGCGGTGAAAACCACTAAGGCCAAACACGGCATGAACTTCGCCGAATAACGGAAACCCTGACATGCCCGCACTCACCACCTACACCACCCAGGTCCACCCCGAGTGGGTGGACTACAACGGCCACTTGCGCGACGCGTTCTACCTGCTGATCTTCAGCTACGCCACCGATGCATTGATGGACACCCTGGGCCTGGACAGTGAAAACCGCGAAGCCAGCGGCCACTCGCTGTTCACCCTGGAGCTGCACCTGAACTACCTGCACGAAGTGAAACGGGGCGCCGACGTCGAAGTGCATACGCAACTGATCGCGCACGATGCCAAGCGCCTGCACCTCTATCACAGCCTGCATCTTGTGGGTGAAGAACGGGAGCTGGCGGGCAACGAACAGATGCTCTTGCACGTTGACCTCGCCGGCCCGCATTCGGCGCCGTTCACCGAGGCCACGCTGGAAAAACTCGCGGCCATCAGCGCTGAACAGGCTGACCTCGCGCGCCCCGCACTCCTTGGCCGAGTGATAGGGCTGCCACCATCGCAGGCAAAAAAAGCCCCGATCAAGCCGTGACAGGATCGGGGCAGAGTGCTTTGTGTGGCGTGACATCCCGAGGGTGACCAAACCTTCAAGTTGCTTGCCTGGCGTTCAGTGTGCCTATTACTTCTACCGGTCAATGCCTCGAAAACGACCTGTTCATAGCCATCTGAGGCATTCGTGCAATCTGCCCTTGCCGACCGGTTGAGCGGCTACCAGAATCCCAGTCAGACCCCGCTCCCTTCACCAGGATAAACGTCATGATGCATGCGGATTTGATTGACCAGGATGACCTGCTGGGCCAACTGCGCTCGCTGGGTTTCGACGTGTCCAGCGGCGCCACCGCCGAACAGGCTTGCGAGTGCGCGGTGCGCGGTTTGAACGAAGCACGGGCCAGGGCGCTCAAGGGCATGGTTGAGCAGATGTACAGCGGCAGTGCGACGATTTTGCCGGCAGTGCGGCAGGCGATCGATAAGCAGTTGTTGCCGGCACTGGTGCAGTTCAGGCAGAACTCTGGCGCCTGATAGATTGCTATCGGGGGCAAGCCCCCTCCCACAGGTTGATGTGTGAACACAGTCAAAGGTGGGAGGGGGCTTGCTCCCGATGCAGGCGACTCGGTCTACAGCCGTACGCTGGCAAACGTCGACTCATTACGCGCCTGGCTCAATGCCGACATCGGCCCCGACAACGGTGACAACACCAGCGCCTGCGGAATCGGCATCATCGCTACTTGCTGGGTGGTGTTGGAACCTACACGCTCATCCCGTGGCGGAATGCCGAAGTATTCGCGGTAGCACTTGGAGAAGTGCGGTGTAGAGACAAACCCACACACCGATGCCACTTCGATGATCGACATCGGCGTTTGCTTGAGCAACTGCCGCGCACGGATCAGGCGCAATTTGAGGTAGTAGCGTGACGGCGAACAATGCAGGTATTTCTGGAACAAGCGCTCCAGCTGGCGACGGGACACGGCGACGTACACGGCCAGTTCATCCAGGTCGATCGGCTCTTCCAGGTTGGCTTCCATCAGCGCCACGATTTCCTGCAGCTTGGGCTGGTTGGTGCCGAGCATGTGCTTGAGCGGCACCCGCTGGTGATCCTGTTCGTTGCGAATGCGTTCGTACACAAACATCTCGGAGATGGCGGCCGACAGTTCGCGACCGTGATCGCGGCTGATCAGGTGCAGCATCATGTCCAGCGGCGCGGTGCCGCCAGAGCTGGTGAAGCGGTTGCGGTCGAGGGTAAACAGGCGTGTGCTCATTGCCACGCGGGGGAAGGCTTCCTGCATCGACGCCAGGCATTCCCAGTGCACGCTGCAATCAAAACCGTCGAGCAAACCGGCGCAGGCCAGGGCCCAACTGCCTGTGCACACCGCACCCAGGCGACGGGACTGGCGCGCCTGGCTTTGCAGCCACGACACATGTTCACGGGTAACGGTGCGCTGGATACCGACGCCGCCGCACACGATCACCGTGTCCAGGGCTGGGGCTTTGTGCATGGAGGCATCGGGGGTGATTTGCAGACCGTCGCTGGCCCACACTTGGTTTCCATCGACGCTCAAGGTCGTCCAGCGGTACAGCTCACGGCCGGACAACTGGTTGGCCATGCGCAGCGGTTCGACTGCGGACGCCAGGGAAATCAGCGTGAAATTGTCCAGCAGCAAAAAGCCGATGGATTGAGGCGCACGGTTCTGGGGTTGAGCCCCTGAGTTGAACGACGTCATCGCGGTATCTCCTCACACAAAGCAGGTGGTGGCCTCAGGCGAGGCTCTTGTTATTGCGCTCAGCCTAAGGAAGGCGACGCTTTGGATTGATAGAGCAAATGCCATGCCTAAAATTGAATGGCCATTCAATAACTCCTGAAAACGACCTGATGACGCGTCTATATAAGCCCGCGCAGGAAGTGCGGGATATGACCTGAAAAGGACGTCAGAGCGAGCCTGCTCAAGCTGTGTGAGCAGTTCGGTAGCACTTGTGGGAAGGCGCTTTGAGGGCGTGGGAAACGTCTGTCACCACACGCACAGGTGACGGGTGGTCGAGAGTAAAATCGTTCGCAAGCTACTTATCTATTTGCGACGCGCCAAAAGGTGGCGCTTTTGGTTTGGGTGTTCACTTTATGAGCAGTCTGCCGACCCTTTGTGGCGAAGGAGCTTGCTCCCGCTGGAGTGCGCAGCGCTCCCAGGATCTTGGGGCCGCTACGCAGCCCAGCGGGAGCAAGCGCCCTCGCCACAAAAGCTGATCAGGTCAACACTCTACTGCGCTGACCGCCAGCCCACCCCGCGATGTCTCTTTGTACTTGTCATGCATATCCGCCCCGGTATCCCGCATGGTGCGGATCACCCGGTCCAGGGAAATAAAGTGCTGGCCGTCGCCACGCAAAGCCATCTGCGCCGCATTGATCGCCTTCACCGCTGCAATGGCATTGCGCTCGATGCACGGCACTTGCACCAGCCCACCCACGGGGTCGCAGGTCAGGCCCAAGTTGTGCTCCAGGCCGATTTCGGCGGCGTTGCACAGTTGCTCCGGCGTGGCGCCGAGGATCTCCGCCAGCCCGGCGGCGGCCATGGCACAGGCCGAGCCCACCTCCCCTTGGCAGCCGACTTCGGCGCCGGAAATCGAGGCGTTTTTCTTGCACAGGATGCCGACCGCCGCCGCGCCGAGCAGGTAGTCGACCACGTTGGCTTCCGTCACCTCCTCGCTGAATTTCATGAAGTAATGCAGCACCGCTGGAATAATCCCCGCCGCACCGTTGGTGGGTGCCGTGACCATGCGCCCACCGGCCGCGTTTTCCTCGTTCACCGCCAGGGCGAACAGATTGACCCATTCCATCGCGCTCAAGGTCGAGCCGATCACATTCGGCTTGCCCAATTCCTGCAAACTGCGGTGCAGCTTGGCGGCGCGGCGGCGCACGTTCAGGCCGCCGGGCAGGATGCCTTCGTGCTTGAGGCCCTGCTCCACGCAATCCTGCATGGCGCGCCAGAGCTTCATCAGGCCACTGCGGATTTCTTCTTCCGAGCGCCAGGTTTTTTCGTTGGCCAGCATCAATTCGGCCACGCGCAGGTTGTGGGTCTTACACAGCTGTAACAGCTCCACCGCGCTGGAAAAATCATAGGGCAACTCGGTGCGGTCCATATCGGCCACGCCGCTTTGCGCCTGGGCCTCATCCACCACAAAGCCGCCCCCCACCGAATAGTAGGTGTCGCGGTGCAACTCACCGTTATCGTCGTACACCACCAAGGTCATGGCGTTGGGGTGGAAGGGCAGGTTTTCGTCCAGCAGGCGCATGTCACGGGCCCACACGAACGGCACGGGCAAGCGCCCGTCCAGCAGCAGGGTGTCGGTCTCGCGCAGGGTGTGGATCCGCAGGCCGATTTGCGCCGGATCGATCGCGTCCGGCCACTCGCCCATCAGGCCCATGATGGTGGCCGTGTCGCTGCCGTGGCCGATGCCCGTGGCCGACAAGGAACCGTAGAGCTGAACTTCAACGCGCCGAACCTGTTCCAACCATTCACGTTCACGCAGTGCTTGAACGAACAACGCCGCGGCGCGCATGGGGCCGACGGTGTGAGAACTCGAAGGCCCGATGCCGATCTTGAACAGGTCGAAAACGCTGATAGCCATTGCCGTGAAACTCCTCGGTGAGTACGGGCCAGGCACCAAGGAGCTGCTACGCTCAGATCGCCCAGATGGCGGCATCATCAAGCTTTTATCCGCCCTCACGGCGTCTCACACCGACGTAACCATGCTCACCAGCGCCGCCCGTGCGCAATCACCTGTTTTGGCCGTTTTTGGCGGTGCAGATGGGCAAAAACTGCAGTTTTGCCTTGGGAAAAACCTGTAAGCGACGTCACCGACACTGGATGCGACCCTGCCTGTACTGGATACGACGCCCCCTGTAGGCGTCAGATTTTCACTGGTACATGATCAGTCTCGACTCGTTTGCAAGGCACCGTGCCAGAGCTGTTGTCGCACGCACCAACCGCAACACTTATAAAGCGCGGCGAAGGCCGCCAGAAAAAACACAGGAGTCTAGCCCCATGAAAGCTTCACCCTCGTTGTTGTTGGCCGCCATGCTGAGTCTGCCAGTCCTGGCGCACGCTGCAGAACCGGCACAATGTCAGACCGTCAACTTCTCCGATGTCGGCTGGACCGACATCACCGTCACTACCGCGACCACCAGCGAAGTCCTCAAGGGCCTCGGCTACAAGCCGCGCACCACGATGATTTCGGTACCGGTGACCTACAAGTCCCTGGCCGACGGCAAGAACATGGACATTTTCCTCGGCAACTGGATGCCGACCATGGAAAACGACATCAAGCAGTACCGTGATGCCGGCACCGTGGAAACCGTGCGCGCCAACCTGGAGAACGCCAAGTACACCCTCGCGGTCCCGGAAGCGCTGTACAACAAAGGCCTGAAGGACTTCGCCGATATCGCCAAATTCAAGGATGAGCTGGGCGGCAAGATCTACGGCATCGAGCCGGGTAACGACGGCAACCGCACCATCCAGACCCTCATCGACAAAGACGCCTTCGGCCTGAAAACCGCCGGTTTCAAAGTCGTCGAGTCCAGCGAAGCCGGCATGCTCTCCCAGGTTGAACGTGCCACCAAGCGTGACCAGGCCATCGTGTTCCTCGGCTGGGAACCGCACCCGATGAACACCCGCTTCAAGATGAAGTACCTGACCGGGGGTGACGATTCGTTCGGCCCCAACTACGGCCAGGCGACCATCTACACCAACACCCGCAAGGGCTACACCCAGGAATGCAGCAACGTGGGTCAGTTGCTGAAAAACCTGTCGTTCACCCTGAACATGGAAAGCACCCTGATGGGTAACGTCCTGGACGACAAGATGAAGCCCGACGCCGCCGCCAAGGCTTGGCTGAAGAAGAACCCGCAAGTCCTCGACACTTGGCTCGCCGGTGTCACTACCGTTGACGGCAAACCAGGTCTGGAAGCCGTAAAAGCCTACCTCGACAAGTAACGCAGCTGACCCCGGGCCGGTGCGCTGGCCCGGGATGTTTTCCCCTTCGCATGTGGACATTCACTACCATGCTGACTGAACAGAAAATCCCACTAGGCCAGTACATCGCTGCCTTCGTCGAATGGTTGACCCAACACGGCGCCAACTACTTCGACGCAATCGCATCGACACTGGAAACGATGATCCACGGCGTGACGTTTGCGCTGACCTGGTTCAATCCGCTGGCATTGATCGGTCTGATTGCGCTGCTGGCTCACTTTATTCAACGTAAATGGGGACTGACTGTTTTTGTCATCGCCTCCTTCCTGCTCATCCTGAACCTGGGGTACTGGCAGGAAACCATGGAGACCCTGGCGCAAGTGCTGTTCGCCACCCTGGTCTGCGTGGTGATCGGTGTGCCGCTGGGCATTGTTGCCGCGCACAAGCCGATGTTCTACACCCTGATGCGGCCGGTGCTCGATCTGATGCAGACCGTACCGACCTTCGTCTACCTCATCCCTACCCTGACCCTCTTCGGGCTGGGTGTGGTGCCTGGGCTGATTTCCACGGTGGTGTTCGCGATTGCCGCGCCGATCCGCCTGACCTACCTGGGTATCCGCGATGTACCGCAAGAGTTGATGGACGCCGGCAAGGCCTTTGGCTGCTCGCGCCGTCAGTTGCTCTCGCGCATTGAACTGCCCCACGCCATGCCGAGCATCGCCGCCGGCATTACCCAATGCATCATGCTGTCGCTGTCGATGGTGGTAATCGCGGCCCTGGTGGGCGCCGATGGCCTCGGCAAGCCGGTGGTCAACGCACTCAACACCGCCGACATTGCCCTGGGCTTTGAAGCAGGCCTGGCGATTGTGTTGCTGGCCATCATGCTCGACCGCATCTGCAAACAACCCGACGCTAAAGTAGGGGGTGATGCATGAGCATTATCCGATTCGACAATGTCGACGTGATCTTCTCCAAAGACCCACGCGAAGCGCTCAAGCTGCTGGACCAGGGCATGAGCCGTAACGAGATCCTGAAAAAGACCGGGCAGATTGTCGGCGTTGAAAAGGCCAGCCTGGACGTTGAGAAAGGCGAAATCTGCGTGCTGATGGGCCTGTCCGGCTCCGGCAAGTCCAGCCTGCTGCGTTGCATCAACGGCCTCAACACCGTGAGCCGTGGCCAGCTGTTCGTGGAGCATGAAGGGCGCCAGATCGACATCGCGTCCTGCACCCCCGCCGAGCTGAAAATGATGCGCACCAAGCGCATCGCCATGGTGTTCCAGAAGTTCGCCCTGATGCCTTGGCTGACCGTGCGCGAGAACATCAGCTTCGGCCTGGAAATGCAGGGTCGTCCGGAGAAAGACCGGCGCAAGCTGGTGGATGAAAAACTCGAGCTGGTGGGCCTGACCCAATGGCGCAACAAGAAGCCGGACGAGCTTTCCGGCGGCATGCAGCAACGCGTCGGCCTGGCCCGCGCCTTGGCGATGGACGCCGACATCCTGCTGATGGACGAACCGTTCTCCGCGCTCGACCCACTGATCCGCCAGGGCCTGCAGGATGAGCTGCTGGAACTGCAGCGCAAGCTGAGCAAGACCATCGTGTTCGTGAGCCACGACCTCGATGAAGCGCTGAAACTCGGCAGCCGTATCGCGATCATGAAAGACGGCAAGATCATCCAGTACAGCGTGCCGGAAGAGATCGTGCTGAACCCGGCGGACGACTATGTGCGCACCTTCGTCGCCCATACCAACCCGCTGAACGTACTGTGCGGCCGCAGCCTGATGCGCACGCTGGACAACTGCAAACGCGTGAACGGTTCGGTGTGCCTCGACCCGGGCGGCGATTCGTGGCTGGACCTGGCCGAAGGCAATACCATCCAGGGCGCGCGGCAGAATGGCGTGGTGATGAATTTGCAGAACTGGGCGCCGGGGCAACCGGTGGAAGGACTGGGCCGGGTGCCGACGCTGGTGGACTCGAATATCGGCATGCGTGATGCGTTGCAGATTCGGTATCACACCGGGAACAAGTTGGTGTTGCATGACAACAACCAAGTGGTGGGAATTCTGGGGGACAGCGAGCTGTACCATGCCCTGCTAGGCAAAAACCTGGGCTGACAAACACTGCACATCTCAATGTAGAAACTGGGTCAATGTGGGAGGGGGCTTGCCCCCGATTGCGGTGTATCAGTAACAGAAGTACTGACTGACACATTGCTATCGGGAGCAAGCCCCCTCCCCCATTTAGTTCTGTTTACACATGTGGACCCGGTGGTGTCAGTGAAGACACCACCCGTCATCACCTATCAGCTATAGACACGGCCAAGGAGCTGCCGATGGCTTTCAAACTGATCGAGCACATCCCGGGTGATCTGTTCCTGGGTGAAGCCCATCAGGTCGTATTCCTGAGGCCCGTTGTGCAAGTAGACCTCGGCCCGGTAATAACGCGTGCGCTCTTCCTCAGGCACATCGCTCGGCGCCGACGAATAAGCATCCAGGCTCACTTCATAAACGAAGGGGTTGCCCTCTTCCATCTCGATGCGCACACCGATGCAACGCTTGGACTTGCCCAACAGCGTCTGCACTTCCAACCCCTGGTCACGCAACGCGACCGCAGCCTCTTCCAGCGCCGGCGTGACGTGCTTGTCCATAAAGCGCTGCACGGTGCCTTGGCTCGGTTGCAGGTCCAGCGCGGTCAAACGCTCGCTGAAACCACGACGCCCGCGTTCGGCCAATTGCGCCTGCTCCTGTTCGATCGCCACATCCTGGCGCATGGCCTTGTGCAAACCGAACATGAAGAAGATCAGCACCACCGAGAACGGCAGCCCCGCCAGCACCACCATGGTTTGCATGGCCTCGAAGTTGCCAGCAAACAGCAAGCCGATGGTCACCAGGGTGATCACCGCCGACCAGAAGATCCGCAGCCAGTGCGGCGCATCTTCGTCCACATTGCCGCCTTTGCACGAAAGGTTGGCCATCATCACCGCACCGGAATCCGCCGGCGTCAGGAACAGCACAAAGCCCACGAAGATCGACACTCCGATGACGATTTTCGACGCTGGGTAGTGCTCAAGCAGTTGGTAGATGGCCATGGACGGCTGTTCCAGCGCCGTCTTGCCCAGCTCTACCGCACCGTGGTTCAGCACCAGGTCCAGCGCCGAGTTACCGAAGATCGACAACCACGCCAGGGTGAAGCCCAGCGGGATCAGCAGCACGCCGGCCACCAGTTCACGCACGGTGCGGCCACGGGAAATACGCGCGATGAACATGCCCACGAATGGCGCCCAGGAAATCCACCAGGCCCAGTAGAACAGGGTCCACAGGCCCATCCAGCGCTCGGTCTTGTCGGCGTCGCCTTCGTACACGTAGAGGTCGAATGTTTTCAGGATGATGCCGTTGAGGTAGTCACCGGTGTTCTGCACCAGACCGTTGAGCAAGTGCAGGGTCGGCCCGAACAGCAGTACGAAGATCAGCAAGCCGCTGAACAGCACGATGTTGAGGTTGGACAGGCGGCGAATACCGTTCTCCACGCCCGACACGGCAGCGATGGTCGCCACGGTGCTCATCACGATGATCACGATCAGCAAGTTGGTGTTGCTGTGCTGCATGCCGAACAGGTTTTCCAACCCGGACGACACTTGCATCGAGCCGATCCCCAGGTTGGTCACCAGGCCGAGCAGGGTCACGAACATGCCGAAGCCATCCACCGCATGGCCGGCCGCGCCTTTCACCCAACGCTCGCCTACCAGCGGGTACAGCGCCGAACGCAGGGCCAGCGGCTGGTTATGGCGGTACGCGAAGTACGCCACGGCCAGGCCGACCAGCGCATAGATCGCCCAGCCGTGCAGGCCCCAGTGCAGGAAGGTCAGTTGCAACGCCTGGCGGGCGGCGCCATTGCTGGCGGCGGCGCCTTCGGGCGGGTTGAAGTAGTGGTCCAGCGGCTCGGAGGCACCGAAGTACAGCAGCGAAATGCCGATGCCCGACGAGAACAACATGCCGGCCCAGGCGCCGTAGCTGAAGTCCGGGGTGTCGTCCTTACTGCCCAGTTTCAACTTGCCGTAGGACGAAAACGCCAGGCCGACCACGAACACCAAGTAGGCGGCGATGACCAACATGTAGTACCAGCCGAAGCTTTTAGACAGCCAGGCCTGAGCGACGCCGAGCGTGCGCCCGGCCTCCTGCGGGGCGATGATCAGGATGGCGGTCAACAACAGAATCAGCGCGGTGGAGGTGTAGAACACCCAACCGTTGACCCGCACCTTTTCCGGCGGGGTCTTTATAAGAGAGGCAGAACTCATGGCGCAGATGCTCCAGGCAGTGCGAGAGAGAAACACAAGGCAACGGTTATCCCGGGACATCGATTTTTCGGCAGTCGACGGACGGGTGTTATAAAGACACCCCGAAAATTCCTGAACCCGCCGAAACGGTGGCCAGGCCCTGATACGGCCTGTTTCAAGGGTTTTTGCAGGTGTCAGATGTCACCGCCCACACGTAGGAAATACCTGTAGGCAGCGACCATTTGTCGCAGAGCTTATTCTTTGTTGATTGAACGTTCAATCAAAACAAAATAGACTGGCCACCAAGTCGACGAACGTTCATCGCCCGTCGCAGGCCTAAGGAGAGGTGCTACATGCCCAAGGTCGGTATGCAACCCATACGCCGCCAGCAGTTGATCGAAGCCACCCTGACGGCCATCGATCAGGTCGGGATGGGCGATGCCAGCATTGCGCTGATCGCCCGTTTGGCCGGTGTCTCGAACGGCATCATCAGTCACTACTTCAAGGACAAGAACGGCCTTATTGCAGCGACGATGCGCTATTTGATGAACGCATTGATCGATAACGTCCACGAACGCCGGCTGGCGCTTACGGACGACAGCCCACGGGCACATCTTCAGGTGATCATCGAGGGCAACTTCGACGCCAGCCAGGTCAACGGACCGGCAATGAAAACCTGGCTGGCCTTCTGGGCCACCAGCATGCATCACCCGTCATTGCACAGGTTGCAGCGGATCAACGATCAACGTCTGTATTCCAACCTGTGCTGCCAGTTCCGCCGAGTGCTGCCGCTGCCGCACGCACGCAAAGCAGCCCGAGGCCTGGCGGCCCTGATCGACGGTTTATGGTTGCGCGGCGCCCTGTCGGGAGACGCTTTCGACACGGCGCAGGCGCAACGGATCGCTTACGAATACATGGATTTCCAATTGGCCAAGCAGGTGAGTTAGAGCACTTATAAACGCTCAACCCCTGAACGTCTGCCGCTCAGTGTTGCCACACCCTCATGGCCCACTTTTCGGCGGGTAACGCCAACCACTTATGCACTTGCGAGGACTTTATGGCCCGTTTCGACCTGCAAAAACTCTACATTGACGGCGGCTACAGCGACGCTGGCAGCGATGCCACCTTCGAAGCCATCAACCCGGCTAACGGTGAAGTTCTCGCCCAAGTGCAACGCGCAACGAAAGAAGACGTTGAACGTGCCGTGGTCAGCGCTGAAAAAGGCCAGAAAATCTGGGCCGCCATGACCGCCATGGAGCGTTCGCGCATCCTGCGCCGTGCCGTCGACATCCTGCGCGAGCGCAACGACGAACTGGCCGCCCTGGAAACCCTGGACACCGGTAAAGCCTTCTCCGAAACCCAATACGTCGACGTCGTCACCGGCGCCGATGTCCTGGAATACTACGCAGGCCTGGTACCGGCCATCGAAGGCGAGCAGATCCCACTGCGCGACACGTCTTTCGTCTACACACGCCGCGAGCCGTTGGGCGTGGTCGCCGGTATCGGCGCGTGGAACTACCCGATCCAGATCGCCCTGTGGAAATCCGCACCGGCCCTGGCCGCCGGTAACGCGATGATCTTCAAGCCCAGCGAAGTCACCTCGCTGACCACCCTGAAACTGGCCGAGATCTACACCGAAGCCGGCGTTCCGGCTGGCGTGTTCAACGTGCTGACCGGCAGCGGCCGTGAAGTCGGCACCTGGCTGACCGAGCACCCGCGCATCGAGAAAGTCTCGTTCACCGGCGGCACCGACACCGGCAAGAAAGTCATGGCCAGCGCTTCCAGCTCCTCGCTGAAAGAAGTGACCATGGAACTGGGCGGCAAGTCGCCGCTGATCGTGTTCGAAGACGCCGACCTGGATCGTGCCGCCGACATCGCGATGATGGCCAACTTCTACAGCTCCGGCCAAGTCTGCACCAACGGCACCCGTGTGTTCGTGCCTAAGCACTTGCAGGCGGCTTTCGAAGCCAAGATCGTTGAGCGTGTTGCCCGTATCCGCGTTGGCGACCCGCAAGACGAAAACACCAACTTCGGCCCGCTGGTCAGCTTCGCCCACATGGAAAGCGTGCTGGGCTACATCGCCAAAGGTAAAGAACAAGGCGCACGCCTGCTGTGCGGCGGCGACCGCCTGACCGACGGCGACTTCGCCAAAGGCGCCTACGTGGCCCCAACGGTGTTCACCGACTGCACCGACGAGATGACCATCGTCCGTGAAGAAATCTTCGGCCCAGTGATGAGCATCCTCACTTACGAGACCGAAGAAGAAGTGATCCGCCGCGCCAACGACACCGACTTCGGCTTGGCTGCCGGCCTGGTAACCAAGGACCTGAACCGCGCCCACCGCGTGATTCATCAGTTGGAAGCGGGCATCTGCTGGATCAACGCCTGGGGCGAGTCCGACGCGAAGATGCCGGTCGGCGGCTACAAGCAATCGGGTGTTGGCCGTGAGAACGGCATCAGCTCGCTGAACAACTTCACCCGCATCAAATCGGTACAGGTTGAGCTGGGCGACTACGCCTCGGTGTTCTAAGACTCGAGATTTGTATCGCCTTTGAGGCCGCCATCGGGGGCAAGCCCCCTCCCACCTTTGACTGTGTAAACCCGATCAAATGTGGGAGGGGGCTTGCTCCCGATGAGGCCCGACCTGACCACACTTCAAAGAGGGTGCATTTATGTCCCAAGAATACGATTACATCATTGTGGGTGCCGGCTCCGCCGGTAACACCCTGGCGACCCGTCTGACCGAAGACGAAGGCGTCACCGTCCTGCTGCTGGAAGCCGGCGGCCCCGACTACCGTCTCGACTTCCGTACCCAGATGCCCGCTGCCCTGGCCTTCCCGCTGCAGGGCCGCCGCTACAACTGGGCCTACGAGACCGATCCAGAGCCCCACATGGACGGCCGCCGGATGGAATGCGGTCGCGGCAAGGGCCTGGGTGGCTCTTCCCTGATCAACGGCATGTGCTACATCCGTGGCAACGCCATGGACTACGACAACTGGGCAAAACTTCCAGGGCTGGAAAACTGGACGTACCTGGACTGCCTGCCCTATTTCAGAAAAGCTGAAACCCGCGACATCGGCCCGAACGACTACCACGGTGGCGAAGGCCCGGTCAGCGTGACCACGCCAAAAGCCGGCAACAACCCGCTGTTCCACGCCATGGTCGAAGCCGGCGTGCAGGCCGGTTACCCGCGCACCGACGACCTGAACGGCTACCAGCAAGAAGGCTTCGGCCCGATGGACCGTACCGTGACCAAAAATGGCCGTCGCGCCAGCACCGCACGCGGTTACCTCGACACGGCGAAGAAGCGCTCGACCCTGACCATCGTCACCCACGCCCTCACGGACAAAGTGTTGTTCGAAGGCAAGCGTGCCGTTGGCGTGCGTTACCTGATCGGCGCCGCCGAAGAGCGCGTTGAAGCCCGCGCCCGCAAAGAAGTGCTGGTGTGCAGCGGCGCGATCGCCTCGCCGCAACTGCTGCAACGCTCCGGCGTCGGCCCGGCCAAATTGCTGGAAAGTCTCGACATCCCCGTGGTCCACGACCTGCCGGGCGTCGGCGAGAACCTGCAGGACCACCTTGAGCTGTACCTGCAATACGCCTGCACCCAACCGGTGTCGCTGTACCCCTCGCTGCTCTGGTACAACCAGCCGGCGATCGGTGCCGAGTGGCTGTTCAACGGCACCGGCATCGGCGCCAGCAACCAGTTCGAAGCCGGTGGTTTCATCCGCTCGCGTCCGGAATTCGATTGGCCGAACATCCAGTACCACTTCCTGCCGGTGGCGATTAACTACAACGGCAGCAACGGTGTGAAAGAGCACGGTTTCCAGGCGCACATGGGCTCCATGCGTTCACCAAGCCGTGGCCGCGTGCAACTGAAGTCGAAGAACCCACGGGACTACCCGAGCATCCTCTTCAACTACATGGCCACTGAGCAAGACTGGCAAGAATTCCGCGATGGCATCCGCCTGACCCGTGAAATCATGCAGCAGCCGGCGCTGGACCCGTACCGTGGTCGCGAAATCAGCCCTGGTATTGACGTGCAAACCGATGAGCAACTCGACAAGTTCATCCGCGAACACGCCGAAACCGCGTTCCACCCGTCCTGCTCGTGCAAGATGGGCACCGACGAGATGGCGGTTGTCGACGGTGAAGGCCGCGTGCATGGCATGCAGGGTCTGCGTGTGGTCGATGCGTCGATCATGCCGATCATTACCACCGGCAACCTGAACGCGCCGACGATCATGATCGCCGAGAAAATCGCCGACAAGATCCGCGGCCGCCAGCCTCTGCCGCGCAGCACCGCCGACTACTACGTGGCCGGCGATGCGCCAGTGCGTGGCAAGCCGCTGCGTGAAGTGGGCCCTACCGCACAGTAACTGATGCACCTTTGTAGTGAGCGGGCTTGCCCCGCGCTGGGCTGCGCAACGGCCCCAACATCTTGGGAGCGCTTCGCACTCCAGCGCGGGGCAAGCCCGCTCACTACAATGATCCGCTTTCCTTGATCAGCTTCCAGCCCAGGCCTACTCTGTTTGCCTGCCCGCGCTGAGCCGCCCACAAGGAAGGCCCCATGTTCGACCACCACGCCACACTCAAAAAGCACTTCAGTGCCCTGCGCACCCGCGCCGAATTTTTCTCGCTGCGTTATGTACGCGAATCCGGCCACTACCTGGCCGTACGCAAGAACGTCGCCGAACCGCCACACCTGAACCACGACGAGGGCGCCATGCTCACGGTGCGTGTCAACGGGGTGGAAGCCTACGCCGCGACCCACGACATTTCCCTCTCCGGCCTGCAAGCCGCCCTTGAGCGTGCCGAACAGCAAGCCCGGTTGATCAAGCCCCACGCCCTGCTCGACCTGCGCGACCAACACGTCTCCAGTGACGTCGCGGACTACCTGTCACCCGACCTCGACCAACCCTTTCCGTCCCTGAGCGATTGCTACCAACTGCTGGGGAGCGAGTCGGCCGCCGTCCCCCAGGACGAACGCCTGGTGAACTGGGAAGTCAGCCTTGGCCTGACCCACGTCGAGCAGATTTACCTCAACAACGCAGGCGCCGAACTGCGCCAAGCCCAGCGCTTTGTATTCCCCGGCGTCAACGTCACGGCCTATGACGGCAACGACAGCCAGTCGCGCACGCTCGGCGGCAGCAACTTCGGCCAGCAAGGTGGCTTCGACGTGATCAGCCGCTTCGGCCTGATCGGCGCCGCGCCGCGTATCGCCGACGAAGCCCTGCAACTGCTGCTGGCACCCAACACGCCACAGGGCCCGCGCGACCTGCTGCTGATGCCCGACCAGATGATCCTGCAGATCCACGAATCCATCGGCCATCCGCTGGAACTCGACCGCATCCTCGGCGATGAGCGCAATTACGCCGGCACCAGTTTCGTCAAGGCCAGCGACTTCGGCCACCTGCAATATGGCTCAACGCTGCTCAACGTGACCTTCGACCCGGACATCCCCGAACAACTCGCCAGCTACAGCCATGACGACGACGGCACCCGCGCCAGCAAACAGTTCCTGATCCGCGAAGGGCTGCTGCTCAAACCGCTGGGTGGAGCGTTGTCGCAGTTCCGCGCCGGCATGGGTGGCGTCGCCAACAGTCGCGCGTGCAGCTGGAACCGCCCGCCGATCGACCGCATGGCCAACCTGAATATCGAACCCGGCGACCAGAGCCTGGCGCAACTGATCGGCGGCATCGAGCACGGTATCTTGATGTCGACCAACCGCTCCTGGTCCATCGACGACGCGCGCAACAAATTCCAGTTCGGCTGCGAATGGGGCCAACTGATCGAAAACGGCGAACTCAAAGGCGTGGTGAAAAACCCCAACTACCGGGCCATTTCCGCGCAGTTCTGGCGCAAGCTCAGCGCCGTCGGCGACGCCAGCACGTTCAAGGTCCTGGGGACGCCGAACTGCGGCAAGGGCGAACCCAACCAGGTGATCCGCGTGGGCCATGCCTCGCCTGCCTGTGTATTCAGTGATGTCGATGTATTTGGGGGAGATGCCTGATGAACAACTTCAAGGCACTGGTGGATTGGCTCAAGCACGCCATCACCGACGGTGAACGCTTCCATCTGGGCTACGCGGATGAGTCGTCCGAGTTCGTGCGTTTCAACCATGCGCACGTGCGTCAGGCCGGGCAGGTGCAACAGGCCAGCCTCACGCTGAAACTGATCAACGACGGCCGTCACGCCGACCTGGGTATCACCCTGGGCGGCCAACCGGAAGTCGACCGCCAACGCCTCGCCGAGGGCCTGCAACAGTTGCGCGAAACCTTGCCGCTGCTGCCGCAGGACCCGTACCTGCTGCTGAACCATAACGCCTGGCAAAGCCATAACGAACAGGCCCGCCCCCTGCCCGACCTGGCCCTGGTGTTGGAAGACATCAGCCGCGCCGCGCAAGGCGTGGACTTGGTCGGTTTCTACGCCGCCGGGCCGATCAGCCGTGGTTTTGCCAGCTCCGACGGCGCCTTTGGCTGGCATCAGGCGAACAGCTTCAACTTCGACTTCAGCCTGTTCCATGCCAATGGCGAGGCCGTTAAAGCCAGCTACGCCGGTGACCAATGGGACAGTGCCGAATTCGCCCGTCGCTTCCAACTCGCCCGTGAACAGCTGGAATTCCTTGGCCGCCCGCTGCACAAACTGGCACCGGGGCAATACCGCGCCTACCTCGCGCCGGCGGCACTGGAAGAAATCATCAGCATCATCACCTGGGGTGGGTTTTCCGCCCAGGCCATCGCCAGCAAAGGCAGCTCGCTGCAAAAACTGTATGCCGGTGAACAGTCCCTGAGCCCGTTGGTGACGGTGAAAGAGCAGATCAGCGGCTCATTGAGCCAGGCGTTTTCCACCGAAGGCTACCCACGGGGCGATGTCACGCTGATCAGCGCCGGCAAAGCCGACGGCCAATTGGTGAACTCACGCAGCGCCGCCGAATACGGCCTCAGCGCCAACGGCGCCAGCCGTGATGAATCGCCCAGCGCCCTGCAAATAGCGGCGGGCAACCTGGCCCAGGCCGACATCCTCAAACAGTTGGGCACCGGGCTGTACATCAGCAACCTGTGGTACCTGAACTACTCCGACCTCCCGGCGGCGCGTCTTACCGGCATGACACGCTTCGCCACCTTCTGGGTGGAAGACGGCGAGATCAAAGCGCCGGTCAGCACCATGCGCTTTGATGACAGCGTCTACCAACTGCTGGGGTCGCAGTTGGAAGCGCTGACAGCGGATCGGGAACTGCTGCTGTCGGCCAGTACTTACAGCCAGCGCAACACGGCCTCCAACCTGCTGCCGGGCGCCCTGGTCAAACGCCTGACCCTCACCCTTTAAACACAGCAGGTCCCTGTGGGAGGGGGCAAGCCCTCCCACATTGTTCCGTGCTGGGTTCATACACCTTCGCTTTACACTTTCCTACGGTCAATTCTCGTCTGCCCAGTCTGCACGGGGCAGCCTGTTGTCGCCTGCAAAAAACCTCGTTATAACGGTTGGTGGCACCCCGCCACTCCCCCCACGAGAGCACGACCTTGCCCGGGAAGGGCAAGCTGGAGCGTTGACATGAACCATGGAAGTTTTGTCATTGAAAAGCTGTTCAAGCACTACAACGTTCATGTTGAGCAGCTGGGAAACAATCCGCAAAGAAAGACCGTGCTGATGGTCAATGGCGCGCTGTCCACCACACGCTCCTTTGCCCGCACCAGCAAATGCCTGGCCGAGCATTTCAATGTCTTGCTGTTCGACCTGCCGTTCTCCGGCTATTCCCGCGAACACAACACTGACCTGGACCTGGTCACGAAGGACGACGAAGTGCAAATCCTGCGCGCCCTGGTGGAGCGCTTCCAGGTCAACCATCTGGTGTCGGCGTCGTGGGGCGGTATCTCGACCCTGCTGACCCTGGCGCATAACCCGCCTTCCATTGAAAGCTCGGTGGTGATGGCCCTGGCGCCCAACCTCAATCAGGCGATGCTCGACTATGTGGAGCGCGTACGCGTGCTGATCGAGGCGGATGACAAATCCGCCGTCGGCCACTTGCTCAACGAGACCGTGGGCAAATACCTGTCATCCCGGCTCAAGCGCAACAACCATCGGCACCTGTCGACCATGGCCACCACCGAATACCGCCAGGCGCGTTTTCATATCCACCAAGTGCTGGCCTTGGGCGATGGCAACTACCTCCCGGCACTCAAGCAGATTGAAACACCGGTGCACTTTCTCAACGGTGCACTGGACGAATACACCCCGGCCGCCGAGGCAAAGGTGTTCCAGCAATACGTCGGGCGCAGCAGCTTTGCCGTGGCCGAACATACCGGCCACTTGCTCGACCTGGAGTCCCGCGAGGCCGCGCTGGCGGTACACCGGGCGCTGTTGGATTTCCTGGTGGGTGAGCACGCCGCGTTGTCGGATTTAGACGAATCGCCAGTGGGAAAAGGAGCGACGGATGGCGCATAATCGCCAACACATAGCCTGCTAACAAAAAGGTTTTCCATGCCGAATCGCGTCCCGCTCGATGCCAAGACCGCCCGCTGGCTCCCCTGGGTGGTCGCGATTGCCTTCTTCATGCAGTCGCTGGACGGGACGATCCTCAACACGGCATTGCCGGCCATGGCCCGGGACCTCGCGGAAAACCCGCTGCGCATGCAAGGGGTGGTGATCGCGTACATGCTCACCGTCGCCTTGCTGATCCCGGCCTCGGGCTGGATCGCCGACCGCTTCGGCACCAAGAAAATCTTCTTTGGCGCAATCATGCTGTTCAGCATTGGCTCGCTGCTGTGCGCCTTGTCCAGCAGCTTGACCATGCTGGTGGGCGCACGGGTGATCCAAGGGTTGGGCGGCGCGCTGATGCTGCCGGTGGGGCGACTGGTGGTGCTGCGTGCCTACCCCCGCTCCGAGCTGGTGCGCATCATGGGGTTCATTACCATCCCCGGCCTGCTCGGCCCGTTGCTGGGCCCGACGATGGGCGGCTGGATGGTGCAATACCTGACCTGGCACTGGATCTTCCTGATCAACCTGCCGGTGGGCATGGTCGGTTGTTATGCCGTGTGGAAACTGATCCCCGACCTGCGGGGCAGTGAACGCACGCGCTTCGACGGTATCGGTTTTCTGTTGTTTGGCGCGGCGATGGTGCTGATCACCATCGCCATGGAAGGCCTGGGCGAACTGCACCTGCCGCACCTGCGGGTGATGTTGCTGCTGTTCGGTGGCCTGGCGTGCCTGGCGGCGTATTGGCTGCGCGCCGGGCATATCGACAACCCGTTGTTTTCGCCGGTGCTGTTCAAGACGCGCACCTTCGCCGTGGGCATTCTGGGTAACCTGTTCGCGCGCCTGGGCAGCGGCGCGCTGCCGTTCCTGGTGCCGCTGCTGTTGCAGGTCGCGCTGGGTTACTCGCCGTCCGAAGCGGGCATGAGCATGTTGCCCCTGGCAGCGGCGGCGATGTTTGCCAAATCCATCGCCCGCACGCTGATCGAACGCCTCGGCTACCGCATCGTGCTCACCGGCAACACCCTGGCGCTGGGCATCATGCTCGCCAGCATGGGCCTGGTCAGCGAGCACACGCCCTACCCGCTGCTGTTGTGCATGCTGGCGGTACTGGGGGCGATCAACTCCCTGCAATTTACCGCGATGAACACCGTCACCCTGATCGACCTCGATGATGCTCAGGCCAGCAGCGGCAACAGTTTGCTCTCGGTGGTGGCGCAATTGTCGCTGAGCCTCGGGGTGGCGTGCGCCGGTGCACTGCTGGGCGGATTTACCGCCGAAACGGGCAATGACGGGGTAGAAAGCGTGCTTGGCGCGTTCCAGTTAACCTTCCTCACAGTAGGCATCATGGCGATGCTGGCGGCGGCGATCTTCCTGCAACTGTCGCCAAAAGACGGCAAACGTGTGGTCAGCCGTGAGCACGACATTGAGCACTGACAGGCTTCTCGTCTAGAACTTGCAGGGAAATTCCCACGAGACTGGTACACTGCGCGACATTTTGTTTTGCAGAGCCAGTCCCGTGACTACCATCGCCACCGCTTTTAATACTTTGCCCCTGTCCGCCGCCATGCTGGCTAACCTCGACTCGCTGGGTTATGTCGAGATGACGCAGATCCAGGCGCAAAGCTTGCCGGTGATCCTCAAAGGGCTGGACCTGATTGCGCAGGCCAAGACCGGCAGCGGCAAGACCGCTGCGTTCGGCATCGGCCTGTTGAACCCGATCAACCCGCGCTACTTCGGCTGCCAGGCCCTGGTCATGTGCCCGACCCGTGAGCTGGCCGACCAGGTCGCCAAGGAAATCCGTCGCCTGGCCCGCGCCGAAGACAACATCAAGGTGCTGACCCTGTGCGGCGGCGTGTCCCTCGGCCCGCAGATCGCCTCCCTGGAACACGGCGCCCACGTCATCGTCGGCACGCCGGGCCGTATCCAGCAGCACCTGCGCAAGGGTTCGCTGGTGCTGGATGGCCTGAACACGCTGATCCTCGACGAAGCCGACCGCATGCTCGACATGGGCTTCTACGACGCCATCGAAGACATCATCAGCAAGACCCCGCCGCGCCGCCAGACCCTGCTGTTCTCGGCCACCTACCCGGTGAGCATCAAACAGCTGGCCTCGAAGTTCATGCGCGCGCCGCAGCAAGTGAAGGCCGAAGCGTTCCACTCCGATGACCAGATCGAGCAGCGTTTCTATGAGATCTCGCCGGAAGAGCGCATGGAAGCCGTGACCAAGGTCCTGGCGCACTTCCGCCCGGCCTCCTGCGTCGCCTTCTGCTTCACCAAGCAGCAAGTGCAGGAAACCGTGGATCACCTGACCGCCAAGGGTATTTCCGCCGTCGGCCTGCATGGTGACCTGGAACAGCGCGACCGTGACCAGGTACTGGCGATGTTCGCCAACCGCAGCACGTCCGTGCTGGTGGCCACCGACGTCGCCGCCCGTGGCTTGGACATCGACTCGCTGGACATGGTGATCAACGTCGAACTGGCCCGCGATTCGGAAATCCACATCCACCGCGTCGGCCGTACCGGTCGCGCCGGTGAGACCGGGATTGCCATCAGCCTGGTCGCCCCGTCCGAAGCACACCGCGCCCAGGCCATCGAGCAACTGCAGAAGTCGCCGCTGAACTGGGACCAACTGGACAACCTCAAGCCGCAAAGCGGTGGCCCGCTGCTGCCACAGATGAGCACCTTGTGCATCGCTGCCGGGCGTAAAGACAAGGTTCGTCCGGGCGATATCCTCGGCGCCCTGACCGGTGAAGCCGGTATCCCCGGTGCCCAGGTCGGCAAGATCGCGATCTTTGACTTCCAGGCGTTCGTGGCCGTGGAACGTGGGATCGCCAAGCAGGCGTTGCAGCGCTTGAACGACGGCAAGATCAAAGGCCGGTCGTTGCGCGTGCGGATCCTGTAACACGATCTCCGATTCAATGGAGATCTAATGTGGGGGCTGGCTTGCTGTGGTGAGCGGGCTTGCCCCGCGCTGGGTTGCGAAGCAGCCCCAAAAGCTTGGGAGCGCTACGCACTCCAGCGCGGGGCAAGCCCGCTCACCACAACAGCCCCCTCCCACATTTGACTGTATTTCAAATTAGAACGTGTATGAGGACATTGCAGTGCGCTCGACCGAAGTTGTGATCATTGGCGCCGGCGCCGCAGGCTTGATGTGTGCACTGACCGCCGCCGGGCGTGGGCGCAAGGTGATGTTGATCGACCATGCGAACAAGGCCGGCAAGAAGATCCTGATGTCCGGCGGTGGCCGCTGCAATTTCACTAACATGTACACCGAGCCGGCCAATTTCCTTTCGCACAACGAACACTTCTGTAAATCCGCCCTGGCCCGCTACACCCAGTGGGATTTCATCGGGCTGGTGGCCAAGCACGGCGTGCCGTACCACGAGAAGAAGCTCGGCCAGCTGTTCTGCGATAACAAATCCAGCGACATTCTCGGCATGCTGCTCGATGAATGCATTCAGGTCGGTGTGAGCATGCACCTGGACACGTCGGTCCAGGAGATTGCCAAGCTGGACGCCGGTTATCAGTTGCAAACCACCTTGGGTGAACTGCGCTGCGAATCCCTGGTGATCGCCACGGGCGGCCTGTCGATTCCGACCCTGGGCGCCACCGGCTTTGGTTACCAGGTGGCCAAGCAATTCGGCCATGAACTGCTACCGACCCGCGCCGGGCTGGTACCGTTCACCATCACTGACCAGCTCAAGGACCTGTGCGGCGAGCTGTCCGGTACGTCGGTGGATTGTCTGGTGAGCTGCAACGGCCAGAGCTTTCGCGAGAACATCCTGTTTACCCACCGTGGCCTGAGCGGGCCGGCGATCTTGCAGATATCCTCGTACTGGGAACCCGGCGACACCGTGGAGATCAACCTGCTGCCCGACCATGACGCTCACACCTGGCTGCAACAGCAACAGGCCGAGCGTCCGAACAGCGAGCTGAAAACCCTGCTGGGTGAGATCTTCACCAAGAAAATGGCCAACCTGCTGGCGGACAGCTGGTTTGTGTCCAAGCCGATGAAGCAGTACACCCACGCTGAAATCGCCGACATCGCGCAGAAACTCGGCAACTGGCAACTGGTGCCGGCGGGCACCGAGGGCTATCGCACCGCCGAGGTGACCCTGGGTGGCGTGGACACGCGGGAAGTGTCGTCCAAGACCATGGAATCGCTGAAAAGCCCGGGGTTGTACTTTATCGGTGAAGTGCTGGATGTGACCGGCCACCTGGGCGGGTTCAACTTCCAGTGGGCGTGGGCGTCGGGCTACGCAGCCGCGCAATACGCCTGACTGAAAGATGCACTCGGTCGAAATGTGGGAGGGGGCTTGCCCCCGATTGCGGTGTATCAGTAACAGATGTACTGACTGACACACTGCTATCGGGGGCAAGCCCCCTCCCACATTTGGTTTAGGGTGTGTCTGGGAGATATTTTGCGAATTGATGTGATCGCCACGCTTGCCGTGGCGTCCTTGATAGCTCAATTTAACGGCATCGTCCCGGAAGACTCCAGCCTTCATGTCATCGACCTCGTTCAAGCAGTCCATGCGGCGCCTGTGGGCGCTGGATAAATTCAGCTACAGCATTCGGGTATTCATCGCCCTCACCGGCAGCATGGCGCTGTGCTGGTACCAAGATGAAATGACGCTGCTGATCCCACTGTTCCTGGGGATTATCGCCAGCGCCCTGGCCGAGACCGATGACAGCTGGCAAGGTCGCCTCAACGCCCTGGCAGTCACGCTGGTGTGTTTCAGCATCGCCGCACTGTCGGTGGAGCTGCTGTTCCCTTATCCCTGGATCTTCGCGATCTCCCTGGCCCTGGCCACCTTCTGCCTGACCATGCTCGGCGCCTTGGGCGAACGCTATGGCGCGATTGCCTCGGCGACGCTGATTCTGTCGGTGTACACCATGATCGGCGTGGACCAGCGCGGTGGCGCGGTCTCCGATTTCTGGCATGAACCGCTGCTGCTGGTGGCCGGTGCCGCCTGGTACGGCGTGCTGTCGGTGCTGTGGCAGGCGCTGTTTTCCAACCAGCCGGTGCAACAGAGCCTGGCGCGGTTGTTTCGCGAATTGGGGCGTTACCTCAAGCTCAAGTCGTCGTTGTTCGAACCGATCCGCCAACTGGATGTGGAAGCGCGGCGCCTGGAACTGGCGCAGCAGAACGGCCGGGTGGTGGCGGCGCTCAACGCGGCGAAGGAAATTATCCTGCACCGCGTAGGCAATGGTCGCCCCGGCTCGAAAGTCAGCCGCTACCTGAAGCTGTATTTCCTCGCCCAGGACATCCACGAACGCGCCAGCTCGTCCCACTACCCCTACAACGCGCTGGCCGAGGCCTTCTTCCACAGCGACGTGCTGTTCCGTTGCCAGCGCCTCTTGCGCCAGCAGGGCAAGGCCTGCCAGGCCCTGGCCGAATCGATTCAATTGCGCCAGCCGTTCATCTATGACGACAGCTTCGCCGAAGCCCTCGGCGACCTGAACGCGTCCCTGGAACACCTGCGCATCCAGAGCAACCCGGCCTGGCGCGGCCTGCTGCGCTCGTTGCGTGCCCTCGCGGCCAACCTGTCCACGCTGGATCGCCTGCTGGGCGACGCCAGCAACCCCGACAGCCTGGCGGACGCCACCGACAGCAACCTGCTGGACCGCGCCCCGCGCAACCTCAAGGAAATGTGGACGCGCCTGCGCACGCAGATGACGCCGACCTCGCTGCTGTTCCGCCATGCGCTGCGCCTGTCGCTGGCGCTGACCGTCGGCTACGGCATGCTGCATGCGATCCACGCCTCCCAAGGCTACTGGATCATCCTCACTACGCTGTTCGTGTGCCAACCGAACTACGGTGCTACCCGGCGCAAGCTCGGCCAGCGGATCATCGGCACCGCCATCGGCCTCACCGTGGCCTGGGCGCTGTTCGACCTGTTCCCGAGCCCCCTGGTGCAGTCGATGTTCGCCATCGCCGCCGGCCTGGTGTTCTTTATCAACCGCACCACCCGCTACACCCTGGCCACCGCCGCCATCACCTTGATGGTGCTGTTCTGCTTCAACCAGGTCGGCGATGGCTATGGGCTGTTCCTG
This sequence comes from Pseudomonas sp. A39, assembly GCF_058145955.1. Lineage (NCBI taxonomy): Bacteria > Pseudomonadati > Pseudomonadota > Gammaproteobacteria > Pseudomonadales > Pseudomonadaceae > Pseudomonas > Pseudomonas sp. A39. Next base: position 25,605 of record NZ_JBYVMD010000010.1, on the reverse strand, counting down.
CCACGCCTGTTCGATACCTTGCTCGGCAGCTTGATTGCGGGCCTGGCGGTGTTCCTGTTCCTGCCGGACTGGCAAGGCCGGCGCCTGAACAAAGTGCTGGCCAACACCCTGACCTGCAACAGCATCTACCTGCGCCAGATCATGCAGCAATACGCCGCCGGCAAGAGCGACGACCTGGCCTACCGCCTGGCCCGGCGCAACGCACACAACGCCGATGCGGCGCTGTCCACCACCTTGGCGAACATGTTGATGGAGCCAGGGCACTTCCGGAAGGAGGCGGACGTAGGCTTCCGTTTCCTGGTGCTGTCGCACACATTGCTCAGCTACTTGTCAGGGTTGGGTGCGCATCGGGAAACCCAACTGCCGGCCGAGGTGCGTGAGCACTTGATCGAAGGCGCCGGTAATACCTTGGCGGCGAGCATCGATGACATCGCCAGCGGGCTGGCCAACAAGCAGCCGATTGCGATTCAGAGCGATGCCGAGGAAGCACTGGCGGCGGACCTGGAGCAGATGCCGGATGAGATTGATGAAGGGCAACGGTTGGTGCAGACGCAACTGGCGTTGATTTGTCGCCAGTTGGGGCCGTTGCGCACGCTGGCAGCGCATTTGATCAAGGACACCCGCGCAGCTTAGAGCGCTATCGGGAGCAAGCCCCCTCCCACATTCGACTGCCTTCCCAATGGATGTACGCGGTTGAATGTGGGAGCGGGCTTGCTCGCGAAGAGGCCCTCAAGACCACTACATCCCGTGCTGCTTCATCAACCGCGCATAACTGCCATCAGCCTTCATCTTGACAATCTCTCGGTCAAAGGCAGCGACGATCTGCTCATGCTCCGGGTGTTTCAGGCTGACCAGGATATGCAGGCTGTTTTCGCTCAGCGGCTGGGGTAAAAACTCCACCGCATTGCGCACCCGCGCCGATTCACGGGACAGGTAATAGCGCGCCACATATTCATCCTCCAACGTCAGCCGCACCCGCTGCGCCGCGAGCATGCGCACCGCCATGGCGAAGTTATGCACAGGGACTTTCTGTAGCTGAGGGTCCCCGTCGAACGCCGCCGAATAGGCATACCCGCGCACCACGGCGATGGGGTAGTCGTGCAGTTGCGCGAGGTTCTGGAACTCGATGGGATCGTCGCGGCGCTTGATGAAGCGCACGCGGTTGAGCAGGTATTCGCCGGAGAACTGCCCCAGCTGTGTGCGGGCATCGTCATACCAGGCGTTAACCAGCACGTCATAGCGCCCATCGCCCACGCCCATCAGCGCACGGGCCCACGGCACCTGTTCAAAATCACTCGCATAGCCCGCACGGGCCAAGGCGGTGCTAACGATGTCCGTGGCCAGCCCGCCGTTGATCAGGGTGGAATCGGTAAACGGTGGCCAGGCATCCGCTACCAGGCGCAGGCGCTGTGCGAACGCAGGCGTCGCCAGCAACAACACTCCAATCAAAGCAACGGCACGAGAGAATCGCGGCATGCTCAAAATCCTTGACAGGCAGGCGGTGGCCTTAGCCCAGGCGGGGCCCGAGGCTCTAACAGTAGCTCAGATTACACAAAGAAGCCGACGGCAAACGCACTCAATGATGGCAATTTGATTTCACTCACAAAAATAGCTCACTTAGACAGCATTGCCGGCTGCGCTTACTATCCGGAACAGACATTGATAAGAGAACACGCCATGACAGTTGAATGGGTCTGCAAACATCACGATGACCTGGGCAAGGAACAGCTTTACGCCATCCTGCGCCTGCGCAACGAGGTCTTTGTCGTGGAGCAAAAATGCCTTTACCAGGATCTTGACGGGCAGGACTTGTCGGGCGACACCCACCACCTGATGGCCTGGCAGGATGATCAACTCGTGGCGTACCTGCGCCTGCTGGACCCGGAATCCCAGGGCGGCGATGTGGTGATCGGCCGAGTGATTGTGGCGCCCGTGGCGCGCGGCACCGGGCTGGGGCATCGGATGATGGAAGAGACGCTAGAGCGGATTGCCGATATATGGCCGCAGACGCCGATATTCCTCTCAGCCCAGGCGCATTTGCAGGGGTACTACGGACGGTATGGGTTCGTGGTGGCGGGGGAGGAATATTTGGAAGATGACATTCCACATATTGGAATGCGGCGCGCTTGAGGACCTCTTCGCGTCAGCCCAATCACCGAAGGACGTCAGGGATACCCCAACACCTGCTTCACCGAAACCAGATTCGCCTCGATCCACCGCCGATCAATCGCCCCCCAGCTGCGAATCCGATAGTGCCCGGCGTGGTTGCGGGCGCCGTCTTCCTGTTCGAACTCACACACGATATCCAAGTCGGCCAATGCCGCAATCGTATCCTGGGCCGTACGCCGAGGCATGCCCGTGGCGTCGGTCAGCGCCGGGACGCTGCTCGCCTGGCCACTGTCGATCAGGTACGCCACATACAGGCGGCGGTAGAAGCTGCTCTTGGTCTTGCTCACATCCATGGTCGGTCGCCTTGTGCGGTCAGGGTTTGCCCTGCAGGTCGCGGTACGTGAGGTAGACACGCAGGTCGAATTCCACCTGATGGTAGCCCGGCATCATGTACTCACAGAGTTTGTAGAACGCCTTGTTGTGGTCCGACTCCTTGAAGTGCGCCAGTTCGTGGACCACGATCATGCGCAGGAACTCGGGCGCGGCCTCCTTGAACAGCGCCGCAATACGGATCTCTTTCTTGGATTTAAGATTGCCGCCCTGCACCCGCGAAATCGTAGTGTGCAGGCCGAGGGCACGGTGGGTCAGGTCCAGGCGGTTATCAAACAGCACTTTGTCGATGGCCGGCGCGTTGCGCAGGTGCTCCTGCTTCAAGGCCAGGGCGTAGGCGTACAGGGCCTTGTCGCTCTGCACCGCGTGGCGCTCGGGGTAACGCTGTTCCAGGTAAGCGCCCAACTGATCCTTGGCGATCATCTGGCGCACTTGTTCTTGGAGGGCTGCGGGATAAGCCTGGAGGTATTTCAGCGCGGTCATGGGGCTCGGCAACAGGGTTCGGAGGGTCGCCAGTGTAACGAATTCAACGCACGCGGGCGCGTGACCAGTCCACCACGTCCTCGGCCACCATCGGCTGCGCCGCCCACGGGCCCTGGATATACGCGCAACCATTGGCCTTGAGCCATTGGGCTTGCTCCGAGGTTTCCACACCTTCGGCGACCACGAGCACATCAAAATGCCCGCACAGCTCGATGATGCTGCGCGCCATCACCGCATCCCGTGCCGAGCCCGGCAGGCGGGCGATCAACTGCGGGTCGAGCTTGAGGGTGTCGAAGGCCAGGTCGCGCAGATGTGCCAGGGAACAGTTGCCCGAACCGAAGTCATCCAGGGCAATCCGCACACCGATCTGGCGCAATAACTTCAGCTGCTTGCCGGACTCTTCCAGGTTACTCGTCAGGCTGTCTTCGCTGATTTCCACCTCCAACTGGCGCCCCTGCAACCCATGGCGCTCAAGCACCTGCTGCAGTTGGGCCGCCAGGTTGGGCATATTGAACTGATGGCTGCTCAAGCTCACGCTCAGCACCAGTTCCTGATCGAAGGTGGCTTGCCAGGCCAGGCGCTGGGCGGCGACCTGTTGGTAAATCCAGCTACTCAGCTGGCTGATCAAGCGCGCCTCCTCCAGCAATGGCAAGAACAGCCCTGGCGGCACATCGCCAACACTCGGATGCTGCCAGCGCAACAGCGCCTCTACACCGCGCAAACGCCCGTCCGCCAGGGAAACCTGGGGCTGGTAGACCAGGGTGAAATCCTTGTTTTGAATCGCCGTGCGCACGCTGTCTTCCAGCATCAGGCGCGAACGGGCGCGGCCGTTCATTTCCTGGTCGTAATAGCGATATTGCTGACGGCCCGCACGCTTGGCTTCGTACATGGCGATGTCAGCCGCGCGCAGCAGGCCGTTCAAGTCCGAGCCGCAATCCGGGAACGTGGCGATGCCGATGCTGACGCCGAGCATCACATCCAGGCCCTCCACCTGCTGGCAGATCGACACGCGTTCGATCAGTTTTTCCGCGATCTTCGCCGCTTGCTCGGGGAACTCCAGCTCTAAAAGCGCGGTGAATTCGTCCCCGCCCATCCGCCCCAGAATGTCATAGGAGCGCAGGCAACCCTGTAACTGCTCCGAGACCCAGCGCAATACCCGATCGCCGGCGTCATGGCCCAGGGAATCATTGACCCGCTTGAAGCCGTCAAGGTCCAGGTAGAGCAATACCAGCGATTGCTCTACCCGCTCGCTGCGCAGCAGGGTGTTCTCCACCGCCTGATAGAAACCACGCCGATTGAGCAGCCCGGTCAGCGGGTCAGTGACGGCCTGGAACTCCAGTTGTTGGTGCAGATGGCGCACCTCGGACATGTCCAGCACCGTCACCACCATGGCCTTCTGTTCGGCGGGCAACGGTGCACAGGACAAGGCCACCGGCACCTGCTGGCCCCGGCCGGTGCGCAAGATCGCATCATGCAGGCGCCAGGTTTCGCCGTCGCGGTAACCGGCATACATCTGCGACTCCAGCCACGCGGGCACATGGGGTTTCTGCAGGAAGCTCAAGAACTCTTGCCCCTGCAGCTCATCCATCGTGGCATTGAGCAAGCGTGAAATCGCCGGGTTGGCGTACTCGATCACGCCCTCCTCACTCACCACCAGAATGCCTTCGGCGGCGTTGTCCAACACCGACGCATTAAAGGCGCGGGCAGACTCCAAATCATGACTCAGGCGCTGCAAGGCACGGCGATTGCGCTGGTGCTCCAGCAACGCCTGGACCTTGGGCTTGAGGATATGCGGGTCGAAGGGTTTGAACAGGTAATCGATGGCACCGCTGGCGTAGCCCTCCAGCACAGCGGCCGGGGATTGCGCATTGGCACTGAGGAAGATGATCGGCGTCATGCGGGTGCGCTGGTTGCCACGCATCAGGCGGGCCACCTCGAAGCCGTCCATGCCGGGCATTTTCACGTCCAATAACACCAGGTCGACGTCATGCTTGAGCAGTAACTCCAGGGCTTCCACACCGGAACCGGCGGTGACCACTTGCCAGTCTTCGCGCTGTAAAAGTGCACGCATGCTGACCAGGTTTTCCGGATAGTCATCGACTACCAGCAAAACCGATCCGCCATCGCCTAGGTGTGGAGCGCAATCCATGCTACGTCTCTTCCTTGAAGGAGCTGCTCCGGTCACTTCTGGTATAAAACCCGGACAAATACTGAGGCCTCACTCTAGCCTCGGTTCCGGAAAATCAGAAGTGACCGCGGTGCCATCATCGCGCCAAAGTTCAGGAAGCCGACTAACGGTCAGGGTCTGGAGGCCACGGCGCATGGGAAACATGGCTTTTTGGCATTCCTTTGGCGCCAATAATTTGCCATGGATTAATTAACAAGCGCAGGACTACCGCCTATAAAGAACCTGTCTGGCCCAAGGGCCATAGCCTATACCCCTCTGTAAAAAGGCCTACGCCATGATTGATCTTTCCACCTGGAACCTGAGCATTCCGGTCGGCTCCCCGCCCGCCACCATCGAGACCCCAAAGCTGATGAGCGGCTTCAAAGACCAGTATTTCCAGGCCGAAGGCAGCAACGTGCAATTCTGGACCCCCGTCACCGGCACCCGCACCGAAAATGCCGTGTACCCGCGCAGCGAGTTGCGCGAGACCTACGCCGATGGGCGCCTGCGCAACTGGACCTACCCGGATGCGGACAACTTCCTGCGCGCCACCCTGACCGTCAATCAGGTGCCCTCTACCGGCAAAATCGTGATTGGGCAGATTCATGCGTACGACAGCCAGAAGCCGCTGATCAAGCTGGAATACCAATTCAAGGAAAAAACCCAGACCGGCAATATCGTCGCCAAGGTGCGCATGCGCCCGGATGACGGCGAAGGGCGGGTGATCACCGTGGCGTCGAATGTGCCGCTGGAGAAGAGCTTCACCTACGTGATCAACCTCAATAAGGCGGGGTTGCTGAGTGTGTACGCCGCGGACGGTGAGTGGAATGAGCGCATTGGTGCGGCGTGGGGCGCCAAGCCGCTGTACTTCAAGGCCGGGGCGTATGTGCAGGACAACAGTGGGGACAGCAAGGAAGGCGCGCGGGTGACGTTTGCCAAGTTGGACATTGATCACGACTGAGCATCGCCTCGTCTCGTGTAGGCCATGTCCTAACACGCCCAGAGATCATTCGCTTTCTTGAACACGCCAACGAACCCTGTGGGAGCCGGGCTTGCCCGCGATGGCGGTGTATCAGCCGAACTATTCGCTGACTGGCACACCGCCATCGCGGGCAAGCCCGACTCCCACACGGGTTCTGTGCCCTACAGGGCCGTTGCGGCGAATCAGGTCGGCGCTTATAGTTCGCCCCGTCGCCGGCATTGAATGGCGATAGGGTTTCGCAGCCCTACCGAGTTAAAACCACAACCGTCAAAGCAGCCCCGGTATTCTTGCCGATGGCCGTCTTTGTTATGGCGGTTGTGCGTGGGAGACCTTCGGGTCTGCCGGGTCTTAACTCCTCGGTCTGCGAACCCGCGCACAGCTGCCACCCTATTTGTTTCGCAGCAAACGGTGGCCATTCTTCACTTGAGTTAAGGATTTGCCATGAAGAACCAACTACCGCCCCGCCGCTTCTACCCCTGCGCCGAAAACGCTACCGATAACCCCGTCCTATTGATCGACAGCGCCGCCCCATTGCTGGACCTCCACGCCTGCCTGCGAGAACGCCTTAACGCCGCCCTCGAGCACCTCAACCTGATGGCCTGCTCCAGCCTGCCGGACTTCGCCGAGCGTGACCTGAACAATGCGGCCAATACGGCGCGCATTCTGGTGCAGGACGTCAGCGATGTGTTCCGCGTCATCGAACACCGTGGTTTCGATACCCTCAACGCCGCCTGACCCAATCGCAGCCATAAAAAAGCCCGCATCGCTGCGGGCTCCTTTTAAACGTCCCAGGCTCAGTTCACCTTGGCGTTCAACTCACCTTTCAGGTAACGCTGGTACATCGCTTCCAACGAGATCGGCTTGATCTTCGAAGCGTTACCCGCAGTGCCGAACGCTTCGTAGCGTGCGATACACACATCGCGCATCGCGGTGACGGTAGCACCGAAGAATTTACGCGGGTCGAACTCGCTCGGGTTGGTCGCCATCAAACGGCGCATCGCACCCGTGGACGCCAAACGCAGGTCGGTGTCGATGTTGACCTTGCGCACGCCGTACTTGATGCCTTCGACGATTTCTTCAACCGGTACGCCGTAGGTTTCTTTGATGTCGCCGCCGTACTGGTTGATGATCGCCAGCCACTCTTGCGGGACCGAGGAAGAACCGTGCATCACCAGGTGGGTGTTAGGGATGCGCTTGTGGATTTCCTTGATGCGGTCGATGGCCAGCACGTCGCCGGTAGGCGGCTTGGTGAACTTGTAGGCGCCGTGGCTGGTGCCGATGGCGATGGCCAGGGCGTCAACTTGGGTCTTCTTCACGAAGTCAGCCGCTTCTTCCGGGTCGGTCAGCATCTGGCTGTGATCCAGCACGCCTTCAGCGCCGATGCCGTCTTCTTCGCCGGCCATACCGGTTTCCAGGGAACCCAGGCAGCCCAGCTCACCTTCAACCGATACGCCGCAGGCGTGAGCCATGGCCACGGTTTGTTGGGTGACGCGGACGTTGTATTCGTAGTCGGTCGGGGTCTTGCCGTCTTCGCCGAGGGAGCCGTCCATCATGACCGAGCTGAAGCCCAGTTGGATGGAGCGCTGGCACACGTCAGGGCTGGTGCCGTGGTCCTGGTGCATGCACACCGGGATGTGTGGGAATTCTTCGATCGCAGCAAGGATCAGGTGACGCAGGAAGGGCGCGCCGGCGTATTTGCGCGCACCGGCCGAAGCCTGGACGATCACGGGGGAGTCGGTCTTGTCAGCGGCTTCCATGATGGCGCGCATCTGCTCAAGGTTGTTGACGTTAAAGGCTGGGACGCCGTAGCCGAACTCGGCTGCGTGGTCCAGCATTTGACGCATGCTGATAAGTGCCATTGTGTTGTCTCTCCCGGTCGAGGGTCGTTAATCGTGCAAGCCTGCCGTAGCGGCGGCTGCTATTCAAGTTATTGCGGGTCAGGGTTTGCATGCCTGGCCTGCTGAATCGTTATTGCTGATGAGGCTGACCCAAATTCCAGCCTGGAATCGAATCAATGTGGGAGGGGGCTTGCCCCCGATGGCTGCGGTTCACCCAACGAAGTCGGTGCCTGACACACCGCTATCGGGGGCAAGCCCCCTCCCACATTTGGATCTCATTAATTTCAAGACCCTGGTGTCTCTATTGGGCTTTACAGCCCCGCCCGATCAAATCATCGGTGGCGACCCAGTAAACCAGGCCTTCCTCACCTTTTGTGTGAAACGCCAGCTGATCGTTGGCATACAGCACACCCGAGGCGGCAACCTCCTGCTTGAGGCGATAAACCTGGTCGGAACCGCCGAGGCGTACATCCACCTCGCTACGAGCCTGGTTGGCAAAGCGCCAGTTGACCTCGGCCTTGCTGTCGCAGGTCCAGGTGGTCCATTTATCGGCAGGCTCTGCCTTATTGAACATGTTCATGCTGCTGCAGCCGGCCAACAGGGCCAGGGCTGCCAGGGCGAAAACGCCTTTCATTGCCAATCCTCACAGGGCGACCAGGGGGCCGCCGCTGCTGTCGGTTAGTTGATCAGACCCGTCAAGGGCAACCCTGTTCCTGACCGTTGGGCGCGGAGTCGTATTTCTCCAGCCGTTCGTTGCCGATGCGCTTGTTGATCACCGGCATGGTCTCGGCTTGCCAGTCCGCCTGGTAACAGCTTTTTTTCTGCTGCGCCGCAGGCTTTCCAGCTTCCGGCTCTGCGTTTGGCGTGCTGCTGCAGCCGGCCAACAGGCCCGCTGCGATCAACAATGCCAACGACTTGATCATGGGAATACTCCTTTTCCGGATCACGCGCCTTAACCTTTGGCCCGGGTTTCCAGCACTTCAACGGCCGGCAGGACTTTGCCTTCGACGAATTCAAGGAATGCGCCGCCACCGGTAGAAATGTAGGAGATCTGGTCAGCAACGCCATATTTATCGATGGCCGCAAGGGTGTCGCCGCCGCCGGCGATGGAGAATGCTGAGCTTTCGGCGATGGCCTTGGCCAGCACTTTGGTGCCGTTGCCGAACTGGTCGAACTCAAACACGCCGACCGGACCGTTCCACAGGATGGTCTGGGAAGCTTTCAGCAGTTCGGCGAAGTTGGCCGCGGTTTGCGGGCCAATATCCAGGATCATGTCGTCGTCAGCCACGTCAGCGATCAGCTTGACGGTGGCTTCGGCGCTTTCGGCAAATTCCTTGGCGACGACCACGTCCACCGGCAGCGGCACGCTGACTTTGGCGGCGATAGCACGAGCGGTGTCGAGCAGGTCCGGCTCGTACAGGGACTTGCCCACCGGGTGACCGGCAGCGGCCAGGAAGGTGTTGGCAATGCCGCCGCCGACGATCAGCTGATTGCAGATCTGGCTGAGGCTGTTGAGCACGTCCAGCTTGGTGGACACCTTGGAGCCAGCGACGATGGCGGCCATCGGTTGCGCGGGAGCGCCCAGGGCCTTGCCCAGTGCATCCAGTTCAGCGGCCAGCAGCGGGCCAGCAGCGGCAACCTTGGCGAACTTGGCCACGCCGTGGGTCGAACCCTCGGCGCGGTGAGCAGTGCCGAACGCGTCCATCACGAACACGTCGCACAGCGCAGCGTATTGCTGGGCCAGCTCGTCGCTGTTCTTTTTCTCGCCTTTGTTGAAGCGCACGTTTTCGAACAGCACGATGTCGCCGGCCTTCACGTCAACGCCACCCAGGTAGTCAGCCACCAGCGGCACGTCGCGGCCCAGGGCTTTGCTGAGGTACTCGGCTACCGGCTTGAGGCTGTTTTCGGCGGAGAACTCACCCTCGGTCGGACGACCCAGGTGGGAGCAGACCATCACGGCCGCGCCTTTTTCCAGGGCCAGCTTGATGGTCGGCAGCGAGGCCAGGATTCGCGCATCGCTGGTGACAACACCGTCCTTGACTGGGACGTTGAGGTCTTCGCGAATCAGTACGCGCTTACCTTGCAGATCGAGGTCGGTCATCTTCAACACGGTCATGGGTGGCAGTTCCTGAATTACTGTTGAGGTTGTTTAGAGGCGATATGCAGATAATGTTCCGCAACGTCGAGCATTCGGTTGGCAAAACCCCATTCGTTGTCGAACCAGGCCAGGATGTTCACCAGCCTAGGGCCGGAAACGCGGGTCTGGCTGGCATCGACAATGGCCGAATGCGGGTCATGGTTGAAATCACAACTGGCGTGGGGCAACTCGGTGTAGGCCAGCAAGCCTTTGAGCGGCCCGCTGGTGGCGGCGTCGCGCAGGATCCGGTTGACCTCCGTCGCATCGGTGTCGCTGACGGTTTGCATGGTGATGTCCAGGCAGGACACGTTCACCGTCGGCACCCGTACGGCTTTGGCCTGGATTCGCCCGGCAAGTTCCGGCAAGAGTCGCTCGATACCGCGTGCCAGCCCGGTGGACACCGGAATCACTGACTGGAACGCCGAGCGCGTGCGGCGCAGGTCTTCGTGATGGTAGGCGTCGATCACCGGCTGGTCGTTCATCGCCGAGTGAATCGTGGTGATCGACACGTAGTCCAGCCCGATCGCCTGATCCAACAGGCGCAACAATGGCACGCTGCAGTTGGTGGTACACGAGGCGTTGGACACCAGCAGCTCGTTGCCGGTCAGGCAATCCTGGTTGATGCCGTAGACGATGGTGGCGTCGACATCCGCCTCGCTTGCCATCGGCTGGGAAAACAGCACACGCGGTGCGCCAGCGTCGAGGAAACGCTGGCCATCGGCACGGGTGTGATAAGCGCCGGAGCATTCCAACACCAGGTCGACGCCCAGCGCCGCCCAGTCGATGCCCTCGGGGGTGGCACTGCGCAGGACTTTCACGCAGTCGCCATTGATATGCAGACAATCGCCCTCGACCCGCACTTCACCGGGGAACCGGCCGTGGGTGGAGTCAAAGCGTGTCAGGTATTCGATGCTGGCCATGTCGGCCAAATCGTTGATCGCGACAATTTCAAACCCGGCAGCCGCCCCTCGCTCGAACAGAGCACGCAAGACGCAACGACCAATGCGGCCGTAGCCGTTGAGTGCAACTTTGTAAGGACGCGGTTGGGGCATGGGGTTCTCGATTACCTTGGGGAATGGGGTGAATGTGCCACCGCCTTCGCGAGCAAGCCCGCTCCCACAGTTGAAATGCATTCCAAATGTGGGAGCGGGCTTGCTCGCGAAGGCGTCAGTACAGCCACCCCAATCTACAGCCTTAGTCTTCCAGCAGCTCTTCAGCCTGACCCAGGATATTTTCCAGGGTGAAGCCGAACTCTTCGAACAACGCTGGCGCCGGCGCCGACTCACCGTAGGTGGTCATGCCGATCACGCGGCCTTCCAGGCCCACGTACTTGTACCAGTAGTCGGCATGCGCCGCTTCGATGGCGATACGCGCGCTGACCTGCAACGGCAGCACCGATTGCTTGTAGCCGGCGTCCTGGGCTTCGAACACGCTGGTGCATGGCATGGACACAACACGCACGTTGCGGCCTTGGGCGGTCAGCTTGTCGTAGGCCTGGACGGTCAGGCCCACTTCGGAACCGGTGGAGATCAGGATCAGCTCAGGCTCGCCGATGCAGTCCTTGAGCACGTAGCCGCCACGGCTGATGTCGGCGATCTGTGCGTCGGTACGCACTTGGTGCTGCAGGTTCTGGCGCGAGAAGATCAGCGCCGAAGGGCCGTCCTTGCGTTCGATGGCGTGCTTCCAGGCCACGGCGGATTCGACCGCGTCGGCTGGGCGCCAGCAATCCAGGTTCGGCGTGGTACGCAGGCTGGTCAGTTGCTCGACCGGCTGGTGCGTCGGACCGTCTTCGCCGAGGCCGATGGAGTCGTGGGTGTACACGTGGATGACGCGCTTCTTCATCAGCGCGGCCATGCGTACGGCGTTGCGGGCGTATTCCATGAACATCAGGAAGGTCGCGCCGTAAGGCACCAGGCCACCGTGCAGGGACACGCCGTTCATGATGGCGCTCATGCCGAACTCGCGTACGCCGTAGTACATGTAGTTGCCGCTGGCGTCTTCAGCCGAAACACCTTTGCAGCCTTTCCACAGGGTCAGGTTGGAACCGGCCAGGTCGGCGGAACCGCCGAGGAACTCAGGCAGCAGCGGGCCAAAGGCGTTCAGGGTGTTCTGGCTGGCTTTACGGCTGGCGATGGTCTCGCCCTTGGCCGCGACTTCGGCGATGTAGGCCGAGGCTTTTTCCGAGAAGTCGGCAGGCAGGTCACCGGCCAAGCGGCGTACCAGTTCGTTGGCCAGCGCCGGGAATTCGGCGGAGTAGGCCGCAAAACGCTGGTCCCACTCGGCTTCGGCGGCCAGGCCTTTTTCCTTGGCATCCCACTCGGCATAGATGTCGGCCGGGATTTCGAACGGGCCATGGTTCCACTTCAGTGCTTCACGGGTCAGGGCGATTTCCGCGTCACCCAGCGGGGCGCCGTGGCAGTCTTCTTTGCCCTGCTTGTTCGGCGAACCGAAACCGATGGTGGTCTTGCAGCAGATCAGGGTCGGCTGAGCGCTCTTGCGGGCGGTGTCGATGGCGATCTTGATTTCTTCCGGATCGTGGCCGTCGACGTTGCGGATCACCTGCCAGTTGTAGGCTTCGAAACGCTTAGGGGTGTCATCGGTGAACCAGCCTTCGACTTCGCCGTCGATGGAGATGCCGTTGTCATCGTAGAACGCGATCAGCTTGCCCAGGCCCAGGGTACCGGCCAGGGAAGCGACTTCGTGGGAAATGCCTTCCATCATGCAGCCATCACCCAGGAACACGTAGGTGTGGTGGTCGACGATGTCGTGGCCGGGGCGGTTGAACTGCGCGCCCAGGACTTTTTCCGCCAGCGCGAAGCCCACGGCGTTGGCCAGGCCTTGGCCCAGGGGACCGGTGGTGGTCTCGACGCCTGGGGTGTAGCCGAATTCAGGGTGGCCGGGGGTGCGGCTGTGCAGCTGGCGGAAGCTCTTGAGGTCATCGATGGTGACGTCGTAGCCGGTCAGGTGCAGCAGCGAATAAATCAGCATCGAGCCGTGGCCGTTGGACAGCACGAAGCGGTCACGGTCGGCGAACGATGGGTTGCTCGGGTTGTGTTTCAGGTAGTCACGCCAAAGTACCTCGGCGATATCCGCCATGCCCATCGGGGCACCGGGATGGCCGCTGTTGGCTTTTTGCACGGCATCCATGCTGAGGGCACGAATGGCGTTGGCACGCTCACGACGGCTGGGCATCGCTGATCTCCTGGGGTTTGCTGAAAAGAAACGGAAAAAAGGACCGGCATTTTCCCTCAGCCACCGCCTGCGGGCAATGACAGATAGTCACTTGTGGGTGTTTTTCCTGTGCTTTGGGCGGCATTCGCTTGCAGAAACCGTTAACCGGTTCGTCTAAAGGTTATAGCGGCTGCTTATAACCGCCACTTATCGATCAATATCAAAACTTTTTGATATTGGCCTTGCGAGGACTCCCACCCGTCTCTAGACTGCTGGCCTTATGAACCTACCCATGCCCTCCCTGCGTCCTGACGACGGCGATGAACTGGCAGCCTTATGCAAGGCCGCTGGCGACCCGTTGCGTTTGAACGTATTGCGCGCACTGGCCAACGATTCCTTCGGCGTATTGGAACTGGCGCAGATCTTCGCCATCGGCCAATCCGGCATGAGTCATCACTTGAAGGTGCTGGCCCAGGCCGACCTGGTAGCTACCCGCCGCGAAGGCAATGCAATTTTCTACCGTCGCGCCCTGCCCCACACCGAGTTGCTTGGCGGCAAGCTGCACGCCGCGCTGCTCGAAGAGGTGGACAACCTGGGGCTGCCGGGCGATGTGCAGTCGCGCATCGGCCAAGTCCATGGGCAACGCGCCGCCGCGAGCCAGGACTTTTTCGCACGGGTCGCCGAGAAATTTCGCGCCCAACAGGACTTGATCGCCGGTTTGCCGCAATACCGCGACAGCGTACTGGCGCTGCTCGACAAGCTGAGCTTCAGTGAGGAGGCCACCGCCCTGGAGGTCGGCCCAGGCGACGGCGGTTTCTTGCCGGACCTAGCACGGCGCTTCCAGCAGGTCACCGCGCTGGACAACAGCCCGGCAATGCTCGAACTGGCGCGCCAGCTGTGCGAACGCGAAGCGCTGGGCAATGTCAGCCTGCAGCTGGCGGACGCATTGAATAGCACGGCGTTAAAGGCCGACTGCGTAGTGTTGAATATGGTCTTGCACCATTTCGCCGCCCCCGCCGACGCCCTCAAGCAAATGGCCGGGCTGCTGCACCCCGGCGGTAGCCTGCTGGTGACAGATTTATGCAGCCACAACCAGAATTGGGCCAGGGAGGCCTGCGGTGATCTCTGGTTGGGTTTTGAACAGGACGATCTGGCCCGTTGGGCCACCGCTGCGGGACTCGTTCCCGGGGAAAGCCTCTATGTAGGTTTACGTAATGGTTTCCAGATTCAGGTCCGCCATTTTCAGCGGCCGGCTGGCGACACTCACCATCGGTAAATATCAGGAAAACATCGAGATGAGCGAATACTCCCTTTTCACCTCCGAGTCCGTGTCTGAAGGGCATCCGGACAAAATCGCCGACCAGATTTCTGACGCGGTGCTGGACGCCATCATTGCTGAAGACAAGTTCGCCCGTGTGGCGTGCGAGACTCTGGTGAAAACCGGTGTAGCGATCATCGCTGGCGAAGTGACCACCACCGCCTGGGTCGACCTGGAGCAGATCGTCCGTGACGTGATCACCGACATCGGCTACACCAGCTCCGACGTCGGTTTCGACGGCGCGACCTGCGGCGTGATGAACATCATCGGCAAGCAGTCCCCAGACATCAACCAAGGCGTCGACCGTGCCAAGCCGGAAGACCAGGGCGCCGGCGACCAGGGCCTGATGTTCGGCTACGCCAGCAACGAAACCGACGTGCTGATGCCTGCACCGATCACCTTCTCGCACCAACTGGTGCAACGTCAGGCCGAAGCGCGTAAGTCCGGCCTGCTGCCGTGGTTGCGCCCGGACGCCAAGTCCCAGGTCACCTGCCGTTACGAAGGCGGCAAAGTCGTGGGTATCGACGCCGTTGTATTGTCGACCCAGCACAACCCGGACGTGTCCTACGCCGACCTGCGTGAAGGCGTGATGGAACTGATCGTCAAGCACGTGCTGCCGGCCGAGCTGCTGAGCAAGGACACCCAGTTCCACATCAACCCGACCGGCCAGTTCATCATCGGTGGCCCGGTAGGCGATTGCGGCCTGACCGGACGCAAGATCATCGTCGACAGCTACGGCGGCATGGCCCGTCACGGCGGTGGCGCGTTCTCGGGTAAAGATCCTTCCAAGGTTGACCGTTCCGCCGCTTACGCCGGTCGTTACGTGGCCAAGAACATCGTCGCCGCCGGCCTGGCCGAGCGTTGCGAGATCCAGGTGTCCTACGCTATCGGTGTGGCCCAGCCTACGTCGATCTCACTGAATACCTTCGGCACCGGCAAGATCAGCGATGACAAGATCGTCAAGCTGGTGCGTGAGATCTTCGACCTGCGCCCTTACGCGATCACCACCATGCTCGACCTGCTGCACCCGATGTACCAGGAAACCGCAGCCTACGGCCACTTCGGTCGTACCCCTGCGCAGAAGACGGTCGGCGACGACACCTTCACCACCTTCACCTGGGAAAAAACCGACCGCGCCAACGACCTGCGGATTGCCGCCGGCCTGTAATCGCTCTCGGTACAAAAAAGCCCCGCCGGGTTCGCCCGGCGGGGCTTTTTATTGCGCAATCATTTGCGCGATGGCCTTCACGTTTTTTGGATCCAAACCTTGCAGGCTCAATGATGGCCCTCTAGAATCCGCGCCCTCTCGGGCCCGTCACCTTATTTGGATATTGCCCTGCGCCAGCCCGGGACTCATCAGCGCGCAGGCAATCGAACATTGAGGTTTTCCATGCGCATCTCCACGCTCGCCCCTGCCGCCCTCCTGCTCAGCCTGTTTGCCCTGCCGGCAAACGCCGCCGACCTAAGCGCACTGAGTGGTGCCCTGAGTTCCCAACTGGGCGGCGGCAACTCCGGCGACTGCCAGAAGCAAGCCAACGACCTGCAAGCCAAGATCGATGCAGCCGAGGCCCAGAAGGACAGCTTGAAAGTGAAAGCCTTCAAAGCGGCGCAGGACCAGATCAACAAAGGTTGTAACAAACTCACTGAGGCCCAGGCCAAAGCCGACGCCAAGCAGCAAACCCAAGAGGCCAAGGCCGATAAGCCCGACGCGGTGAAAGCCCTGGGCGGCCTGTTCAAGTAAATAGAAACACCCCGTAAAGAGCCCCGCACTGCCGGGGCTTTTTTGTGGCCGCGTGGATCATTTAGGCTGGGCACCCTTTCCGAGCAAGGATGCTCATGATGCACTTACTGTTTGCCCTTTTACTCAGCGCCCTACCCTGCTGGGTGTGGGCCCAAGCGTGCTCCGATGAAGCCCGAGCACACGTCAGTACCCTGGCCGAACAGATACGCCAATGGGATGACAGTTACCACCGGCTTGGCCAGTCCCCGGTGAGCGACGAACTCTACGACCAGGCGCGCCAGCGCCTGGCTCAGTGGCATCAGTGCTTCCCCGCCCCCACCGCCACACCCAACAACCCACTGGCGAGTTCACGTGGCGCCCAGCCTCACCCCGTTGCGCATACAGGCCTGGAGAAACTGCTGGACGAACACGCAGTCGACGCCTGGCTGGGCACACGAAAGGATGTCTGGATTCAACCCAAGGTGGACGGAGTGGCGGTAACCCTGGTGTATCAACAGGGTCGCCTGCGCCAAGTCATCAGCCGAGGCGATGGTGTCATGGGCCACGACTGGTCTGCCTCCGCGCGCAAAATCCCCGGCATTGTCCAGCAGTTGCCCGACCCCATCGACGTGGTGCTGCAAGGCGAACTCTATTGGCGCCTCGACGACCATGTGCAATCGGCAAGCGGCGGTCTCAATGCCCGCAGCAAGGTGGCCGGGTTGATGAACCGCAAACACTTGGGCGACACCGATGCCGCCGGTATTGGCCTGTTCGTCTGGGCTTGGCCACAAGGGCCGGCAGCCTTTACCGAGCGCCTTTCCACACTGAAACGTTGGGGGTTCACTGACACCCAGCGCTTCAGCCAGCCCATCCGGAACATCAGCGAAGCCGCGCACTGGCGCGCCTATTGGTACGGTAATCCACTGCCTTTCGCCAGCGATGGGGTGGTGCTGCACCAGGCCCAGCACGCCCCCGCCGAGCGTTGGCAGGTCAGTACCCCCTACTGGGCGGCCGCCTGGAAGTACCCGACGACCAAGGCCCTAGCGCTGGTGCGCGACGTGCAATTCAAGATCGGCCGTACCGGGCGCATCACACCCATGCTGGAATTGGAACCGGTGCGCTTGGATGACCGGCAGATCAGCCGGGTGAGCGCCGGCTCATTGAAGCGCTGGCAATCGCTGGATATCCGCCCTGGCGACCACGTCTCCATCAGCCTGGCGGGCCAGGTGATCCCTCGGCTGGATGAGGTCATCCTGCGCAGCAGCACAAGGGCGGACTTGCCCGTGCCCAATCCGGGGAAATTCCATGCCTTGAGTTGCTGGCAACTGGACCCCGGTTGCGAGGAGCAGTTGCTGGCGCGCCTTTCCTGGCTGAGCGGCAACCAGGGCCTCGCCTTGCCA
Organism: Pseudomonas sp. A39; assembly: GCF_058145955.1. Classification (NCBI taxonomy): domain Bacteria; kingdom Pseudomonadati; phylum Pseudomonadota; class Gammaproteobacteria; order Pseudomonadales; family Pseudomonadaceae; genus Pseudomonas; species Pseudomonas sp. A39. The sequence goes on along the minus strand of NZ_JBYVMD010000010.1, from coordinate 7,890 downwards.
CACATAGGCCGCGAAACCTGGAGCGTATTGATCCAGGCCGGTCTAATCGCAGGCTTTCTCGATTGGTTAACCCTGGATACGGCAGAGCTTGCTAACATTGATGGCTTCGGTGATCGCACCCGTGCGCGCGTGGTCGACAGCTTCCACAGCGCGCGGCAACGGCCCTTCGCACAATGGCTCAAGGCCTTGGGTGTACCGCCTGCGGCACGTAATAACCTGGAAGGCGACTGGCAGACGCTGGTCGCCAGAGACACCCAGGCCTGGCTGGCCATTGATGGCATCGGCCCGGGCCGCGCAGCGCAACTGAGCGCTTTTTTTCGCGACCCGCACGTACAGGCCTTGGCTGAAACATTACGCGTGGCGGGGATAGACGGTTTTTGAACCCGCTGTCCGCGCCATCAGATTGCGACTTTGGAGCCCCACATGAAATTTCTAGCCCCCTTTGCCTTGCTGACCGTCGCAAGCTTCATGGCCACGCCGCTGCTGGCCGCCGAAGAAGCCCCTCAGCTCACCGGCTGCGCGGCCAAGCGCCAAGCCATCAGCACCCAGATCGAACAAGCCAAGGTCCACGGCAACAGCGAACAACAAGCCGGCCTGGAAAAAGCCCTGAGCGAAGTCACTGCCAACTGCACCGACGCCTCCCTGAGGAAAGAGCGGGAAAACAAGGTGCTCGACGCCAAGCATGAAGTCAGCCGCCGTCAGGCCGACCTCGACAAGGCCATGAAAAAAGGCGACGCGGACAAGATCAACAAGCGTAAGGACAAACTCGCCGAGTCCCGCAAGGAACTGCAGGACGCCGTGGAAGAACTCGACCAGTAAAACCAGTCAGTGGTCCCGGAACTGTTTATGGCAGGCGCTGCAGGCATCTTCAACTTTCTGCACCGCAGGCCCCAGGTTGCTGGCCTTGTAAGGCTGCACTTGGCTGGCGGTCACCAATTCACCGGTGGCCGCTTCAAGGTTGCGGGCCAGTTGCTGGAATTGCGCCTGTTTCTGCCAGACATCGTCCTTTGCGCTGGTGTGATCCTCTTCACGCACGCTCGGAAAATGTTTCCATGGTTCATGGGACAACGCGTCCAGCTTGACCGCGCCGTCGGCGAATTTCGCGCCGTCGAACGGGATGCGTCCGCGCAGCATGCCGCCCAGGTCTTCGCCGGTCTTGAGCATCTGCTTGAAGATCGCCTTGCGCTGGCCCAGCGGCGAATTCGGATCAACGCCGCCACAGGCGGACAACGTCAGGCAGGCCAGCAGTACAACGGTCAGTCGTTTAAAAGTCATGGTGGCTTCGAGGTCACGGAAAACGGCGGCCAGTATCCTCGCCCCGCCCGCAAAGACCAATAGCCCTATTATTAATAAGGGTTGCCCAACAGCGCTGCTACGCGGGCAATCGCTTCAGGAAGTGTTTGTATGAATGTCAGCTTGAAACCCTGGAGCCGCCGCCTGGCGTGGGCTCTGCCGATGATCGCACTGCTGGCCGGCTGCGACGCGGGCAAAGAAACAGCCAAAGATGAAACTTCCAAACCCCACGCCGTCGCCACCTATGTGAGCGCACCGTGGGAAGCCTTGCCGACGGTGTCCGACAGCGATCTGCTGGCCGGTTTTGAATCCTGGCGCAGCGCCTGCCAACGGCTCAAGGCCGACCCGGTGTGGGGCGCGACCTGTGCGGCAGCCGCCACAGTGCCGAGCAATGCCGTGGCGGTGCGCGGGTTCCTCAAGGAGCGCCTGGATGTGTTCGGTCTGCGCTCGGCCGACAACACCCCGAACGGTTTGATCACCGGTTACTACGAACCGGTCTACCCCGGTAGCCTGACCAAGACCGCCAAGGCCAACGTGCCGGTGTACGGCGTGCCGGACGACCTGATCATCGTCAACCTGGAAAGCATCTACCCCGAGCTCAAGGGCAAGCGCCTGCGCGGTCGCCTGGAAGGTCGCGTGCTCAAGCCCTACGACGACGCCAGCGCCATCAACGGCCAGGGCTCCACGGCCAAGCCGATCGCCTGGCTGACGAACCCGATGGACCTGCAATTCCTGCAAATCCAGGGCTCGGGCCGCATTCAACTGGCCGGTGGGCGCCAACTGCGCGTCGGTTATGGCGACCAGAACGGCTACCCCTACCGCCCGATCGGTCGCTGGCTGGTGGAACAAGGTGAGCTGAAGAAGGAAGACGTGACCATGGGCGCCATCAGCGCTTGGGCCAAGGCGCATCCGCAGCGTATTCCGGAGCTGCTGGCGAGCAACCCAAGCTATGTGTTTTTCAGCGCACGGCCCGACAGCAATGAAGGCCCGCGCGGTTCCTTGAACGTACCGTTGACCGCCGGCTACAGCGTCGCGGTGGATCGCAAGGTGATTCCGTTGGGAAGTCTGCTGTGGCTTTCGACCACCAAGCCGGATGGTTCGCCCATCGCCCGCCCGGTAGCAGCACAGGACACCGGCGGTGCAATCACGGGTGAAGTGCGCGCGGACTTGTTCTGGGGCACTGGCGATGCGGCGGGTGAACTGGCGGGGAACATGAAGCAGCAGGGGCAAATCTGGATGTTGTGGCCCAAGGGCGCAGCATTGCCGCAAGTGCCGGATGCACCTGTCGGGAGCTGAAAAACGCTCCGCCGGGCTCGGTTCACCGTAGTGAGCGGGCTTGCTGTGGTGAGCGGGCTTGCCCCGCGCTGGGCTGCGCAGCAGCCCCCATCAGCCTCACCCCATTTATTCAGGCACACCGAGGCGTATGGTTCCGGGGCGGCTTCGCCACCCAGCGCGGGGCAAGCCCGCTCACTACAAACACCGCCCCCACAGTGGCTCTGCTTCAGCCTTCAGATCGAGACGAAGAAGAAACTCGCAATCAGCGCCATACCCACGAACCACACCAGTGAGCGAGCGATCGCCCAGTCGGCCAGGTAGCAGATGATGTACAGCAGGCGACTGGTGATAAACAGCACGGCCAGCACATTGATGGTGACCAACTCAGCCGTACCGGCCAAGTGCGCGATAATCACTGCCGCCGCAAATGCCGGCGTCACTTCAAAGCTGTTGAGTTGAGCACTGTGGGCGCGCTTGGCAACCCCTTCGAGGGTGTCCAGGAACGCGCGAGGGTCGTGGTTCTGCCGCGGCCCGAACTTGCCACCGCTGAACTTGGCCACGCCAGTGCACAGATAAGGCAGAAAAATTGCGATCAACACACACCAGAAGGCCACCGTCATCACTGATTCCTTTTTTAGTTTGCTTTTTAGTTTGAAGCAGAATTTAGAGTTTTAGCACTCAACATGAAACGCCGCACCCATCGCTATGAGCCGCCAGCCCCGCAAAAGGTTCTATCGGTGATTTGCCCCCAGCCCTGCAACATTGTGCAGGGGTTGCGGTCCATCCCCCAATTAACGCTCTTCCACCCAACTTCCAAGGACCCCGGATGCTTGAACTTGTCGCCGCCTTCATTTGCCTCACCACCCTGCTCACCTATGTGAACTTCCGCTTCATTGGCCTGCCGCCCACCATCGGCGTGATGGTCACGGCCCTGCTGTTTTCGCTGATCCTGCAAGGCTTGAGTTTTCTCGGCTATCCAGGCCTGGAGGAGCGCATCCAGCAACTGATTGGCCAGATCGACTTCGGCGATCTGCTGATGAACTGGATGCTCTCATTCTTGCTGTTCGCCGGTGCCTTGCACGTAAACCTCAACGACCTGCGCAGCTACCGCTGGCCCATCGGCCTGCTGGCGACCTTCGGCGTATTGATCGCGACCGTGGTGATCGGCAGCCTGGCGTATTACATCTTTGCCCTGTTCGGCTGGCACGTCAGCTTCCTCTACTGCCTGCTGTTCGGTGCGCTGATTTCCCCCACCGACCCGATCGCGGTATTGGGCGTGCTGCGTACCGCCAACGCCTCCAAGCCATTGAAGACCACCATTGTCGGCGAATCATTGTTCAACGATGGCACGGCCGTCGTGGTGTTCACCGTTTTACTGGGCATTGCACAGTTAGGCGAAACGCCGACGGTGGGCGCCACCGCCATGCTGTTTGCCCATGAGGCGATTGGCGGCGTGGTGTTCGGTGGCCTGATCGGCTACCTGGTGTACCTGATGATCAAGAGCATCGAGCAGCACCAGATCGAGGTGATGCTGACCCTCGCCCTGGTCATCGGCGGTTCGGCGATGGCCACCGAACTGCACGTCTCGGCACCGATTGCGATGGTGGTCGCCGGGCTGATTATCGGCAACCTGGGGCGCAAACTGGCAATGAACGACATGACCCGGCGCTACCTGGACGGCTTCTGGGAATTGCTCGATGACATGCTCAATGCACTGCTGTTCGCACTGATCGGCATGGAGCTGCTGCTGTTGCCGTTTAACTGGCTGCACGTGTTCGCCGCCAGCTTGCTGGCCGTGGCGATCCTGCTGTCGCGTCTGTTGACGGTTGCACCGGCCATCCTGCTGCTGCGGCGCTGGCGCACAGTGCCACGCGGGACCATCCGCATCCTGACTTGGGGTGGCCTGCGTGGCGGGGTGTCCGTGGCACTGGCATTGGCCCTGCCGCTGGGCCCGGAGCGCGACTTGCTGCTGAGCATCACCTACATCGTGGTGCTCTCGTCGATCCTGCTGCAGGGGTTGAGCATCGGCAAGCTGGTCAAGCGCGTGACCCGGGACGAACCCCAGGCCGCGCCGGACGCTCACTGAGCCTTGTCGATCTGCTGCGGATGCCTCGGGTCCGCAGCTTTCTTGCCCGGCAGACTGCTTTCGCTGCGAATCTGCGCATGGCTGATCAGCGCAAAGATAAAGCTGCCGCCAATGATATTGCCCGCCAGGGTCGGCCCGGCGAACACCAGCCAGAAATCCTTCCACGGCAACTCGCCAGCAAATACCAGGTACGACACCTCGGCGGAACCGACGACGATATGGGTGAAGTCACCCAGAGCCATCAGGTAGGTGATCAGAATAATGATCCACATCTTGGCGCTTTCCATGGAGGGGATCATCCACACCATGGTGGCGATCATCCAGCCGGAGACGATGCCCTTGGCAAACATCTGGCCGGCGTCGTTTTCCATGATCTTGCGGCCGATTTCCAGGAAGGCCAGGTCGGTCTTGGTGTCGAAGATCGGCAGGTGCAACATCACATAAGCCACCAGCAAGGTGCCGCACAGGTTGCCCACCAGCACCACTGTCCATAGCCGTAACAATCGCCCGGCATTGCCTAGCGTGGGTTTGCTCATCACCGGCAAAACAGCGGTCAGGGTGTTCTCGGTGAACAGTTGCTGGCGCGCCAGGATCACTGCCAGGAACCCTGCGCAGTAGCCGAAGCTGGCGATAACCTTAAAGCTCTCGCCATCCGGCAGCCGAGAGTTGAGCAACCCCATGGCCATCAGCGAAAGGCCCATGGTCAACCCGGCCGCCAATGCCGACCACCACAAGGCAGCAACACTGCGCTCCAGTTCCTGGTCACCCTGTGTACGGATGATTTCATGCAACACCGCCGCACGGGGTGGTTGGTTCTTGTCCACGTCCTGTTGCTCTTCCTGCGACAGGTTTGGGGTCTTGCCGTCTGCTTGAGTGGCCATGATGTTCCAGAGTCCTAGGGGTGCCTGTAGCTACGACACGCCGCCACAGTAGCTGTTCAGTGGCCACACAACTAAACCTGCACCTTCCAGGCCTTTGCCATCTCCACGGTGGTTGAGCGGCGCGCCTTGTCCCAGGGTTTGTTACGCGCTTTGTAGTGACCACTGATGGTGTCGAGTATCTGGTTGAATTCGCTGGGGGTAGTAGCCCGAGCCAGGTCCTGAGCCGCACGGTGCAACAGTTCAACGTTAGACTTGGGCTGGCCTGGCCGAAACAACGAGGGGTAGATCACTTCCCGTGTGAAGTTTTCAGCTTTCATCGAAATATCGCGTACTTTCATTTCGGTCACTGCACCGCCGATGACTTTGGACAGAGGCATTGCATCACTTTCGATCTGTTTGGCCGCCACTTGCAGCAATTGCTGAAAGTTGCGCTGACTTGCAACATTGAGGCTGCGCCCCAACCAGTCGATGTGCTCTGGCCGTCGGGCAAGGGCATCCAAGTTACGCAGGGCCGATGAAATGTTCGGCGTGAACACCAGCGAGCCCTGTGACTGATTAGCCTGGGTGATCGCACCATCCAGGTTTCGCAACGCCTGTTGCGCGTTTTTTCGAAACATCAGCACATCCGCGACCGCCGGGTCGCTTTGCAGCGTGGGTTGCACGCTGGCGAGCATTTCATCATCCATGGCCAGCACGGCTTCATTCAGTGATTGGAACGAATGATGCTCAAGTGCCTTGGTCCGTCGCTCCAAATGCGTCTCCACCGCTTGTCGCGCTTTCGTCTGCAGGAGTTGCTTCTGCTCATCCTGCATAGTGAAGTTGACCGTGCCATTGAGCAGACCCGTAAAGTCGCCTTTTTCGGTCTTCAGGGGCAGTGTCACAATCTGATCGGCGAACGCTTCGAGCCTTTTATCCTGAAACGCTCCAGCGGCCGAATGCTCAACGCCCACGAGATGGTCGGCCAGACTGCTGAAAAAACTGCCACTGCGAGCGGATGCAGCAGAAGAGCTGGACTCAAATTTAACGATCAGCGATTCAGGCTTGTTCAGCGGACTATCGGGACATGGCCGCGCCACAACACCTGGCGCCGGAGTGTTGAGCAGCAACCCACCATCCTTGAATGCGGTTTTTTCAGCTGATGCCTGGAAGGCATGACCTTGCTCCACCGGATTTTTGAACACCACCGGTAACGAACCCGAAATATGCGCGGCCCGGGCAATATCCATCGCTGGAGTCAGGCTGGCATTGAACATCACTAATTGCGGGCGGCCATCAAACATGCCGCTACCGGTGATACTGAGTTGCTTGATCGCAGGAATATACCGGCTCAACACCTCGAGATCACCAAACGTGGGTGCGCCACCCGCAGTCAGCTTGTCAGCAATGCTCATGACTTCGGTCGGCCTGGTTTCTCGAGGGCTTTGCGCGATATGACCAAGAATCGACGCGCGCGACTCGTTGCGGATCAGTTCCTCAAGGGGAAGGGCTTCAGTCTGCAGGCGCGGCGCCAAGGTCATCAACAAACGGGAAATAGTGCCGACACCACCGGGCAAACGCCCCGCACATTTGCCAAGTGTCGTACAGGCATCCTGCATCCAGGCCGTCACGGCGTCCTGGCTGTTCAGTAGGCTCGGTAAATCGATGCTGTCCGACAACCGGTCAAATGCCGCAGCGCCCATTCCGCTGGCAATCAACGCCGCCGAAATCGCACCGGCGGATGAGCCGGATATCGACTGAATACCGTTCAGCTTCCGGGCGTCCTCAAGCGCCTGCACCACCCCCGAAAAGGCGACGCCCTTGGCGCCTCCACCGCTCAACACCAGGCTCGTGACGGGCGGCGCCGATAAAATCACCTCCACCCGCCCCTTACTATCGCGTAGAAGCGTCACATTGCGCTCGCCCACGCCCTCCACCAGCGCCGTCTTCACAGTGTGCTGGGTCGGGGAATGAGCCTTATCACTCCATGCGGGTTGATTCCGGGCGATCGAGTTAATCACTTTCATACGCAGGCTCTCTACAGGGTGTGGTCCTGAGTGATGAGAGAGCCTGGCAGAGATCCATACGGAATGATTTGGTAAAGCAAATCACGCCGAGGGTTTGTTACTCAGGAAGACTGTCGTCCTTGAACTGGTCCTTCACGTACCGGATCTCGGTACGGCCATGAGGCGCTGGCAGACCATCTTCACCGAGGTTGACGAAGACCATTTTCTCTACCGTGAGGATGCTCTTACGCGTGATCTTGTTGCGTACTTCACAGGTCAGGGTGATGGAGGTGCGGCCGAACTCGGTGGCGGTGATGCCCAGTTCGATGATGTCGCCCTGGCGCGAGGCGCTGACGAAGTTGATTTCGGAGAT